>JAWKNW010000008.1 GCA_041391505.1 Rhodothermales bacterium | reverse complement strand
GAGCGGGGCGTACCTGCTGCGGATGTCCGCCGGCTCGTTTTCGGCCGTGCAGCGGATGGTGGTGGTGAAATAAGGGTTTCAGGTTCCATGTTCAAGGTTCAAGGAGCCTGTGGAAGAACAGCCATTCCTTGAACCTTGAACCATGATCTTTGAACCGCTAAGGGGGGCGCAGTCAAGCAGACTGCGGCCCCTTTAGCGCATAAATGCCCACCAGTGATAGCCAAACCTACCCGTACCGATCGGGCCGTCGGATGACTCTGGCGGCTTGTTTTTTTTGTTTCATGCATCACCTCGAGTCCCCCCGCCACTCGGCAGCGACACGTTTGCCCCGACTTGTCATGCCGTTTCCACCCCCCTCGGCTCGTGTTTTTCCACTCCCGCTCCTCATGCCGGGAAAGACGCAATCGTCCCCCAAATTCCTTTTTTCATGATCAACTGCAAGATCCCAAGCGACCATCAGGTGAGTGAAATGCATCAACGAAAGCAGAATCTCTTCACCTTGCTGTGCTTACTTGTGGTGACTCTCCTTGCAACCGACGTACAGGCTCAGATCGCGTTCAGCGATGTGAGCGTGGCGGCCGGTGTGGGGGGGGATACCTACGATAGCACATCGAGGCACGGTCTGGGCGTAAACTGGGTCGACTACGATAACGACGGTTATCCCGACCTGTTTTTGGCCAACGGCGGTGGGGAAGTACCCCATCTGTACCGCAACGAGACAAACGGCACCTTCTCCAATAAGGATGCCCTTTTGCCCGCGTTGCCGGTCGTCGAAATGACCGGATCCGTGTTTGCCGACTACGACAATGACGGCGACATGGACATTTACATCACGGTTGGAGGCAACGACCTCTTCGTCGCCGACGGCAAGGCGAACTTCCTGCTGAAGAACATGTGGGTGGAAAACGGCAACGCCGTTTCCACGCCGCTTTTCCAGGAAGTTGCGGCTGCAGCCGGCGTGGACAACCTCGCCCCGGTGCCTTTCGGCGCCAACGGCGGGTACAAGAGCTATACGGCGGCGTGGCTGGACTACGACGTCGATAGCTGCATCGACCTCTTCGTAGGCAACATGGTGTGGGATGCGGGTGGCACGGACCAGAACCGCAACGCACTCTACAAGAACAACTGCGACGGTACGTTCACGAACGTAACGACGACGGCCGGCATCTTTACCGGTTCGGCCGATCAGGACCGCCCGACCCTCGCGGTCTTCGGCGGTCTGATGGACGGCGACATCTACCCCGATCTGTACGTGGTCAACGTGCACGATGCGTCTCCGTACCATCACGACCAGTACTTCCACAACAACGGCGACGGCACGTTCACCGAACTGACCGGCACGATGGCCGGCATCGGCGATGACTCCGGCGCCGGCATGGGGATCGACCTGGCCGACATCGACCACGATGGCGACTGGGACATCTACATGTCCGACCTGCTCAATCCGGGCGGTGTCGAGCCGGTTGCGGAAGGCAACACGCTCTACCTGGGCAACCCGGGTGGTACGTGGAGCGAAAACTCGGCTCCGGCTGCCGGCGTCGCCAGCGGCGACTCCTGGGCGGTGAGCTTCATCGACGCCGACAACAACGGCTTCGAGGATCTGCTCGTCGGCGTGATCGCGCCGACGCCGATGCACGACATGCTCTTCCAGAACAACGGCAACGGCACGTTCAGCGACATCTCGGTTGCCGCCGGCATGATCTCCGGCGACTCCCGCGGTTCCGCGGTGGCGGACTACGACCGTGACGGCGACGAAGACTTCGCCATCGTCAACCTCAACGGGACGCTCCGGCTCTACCAGAACGTCTCGACGGGCACGGGCAACCAGCTCTCGATCGATCTGGAAGCCACGGTCAGCAACCGTGCCGCCATCGGCACGCTCGTGGAAGTGACCGCCGGCGGTACCACGTACCGTCGCCAGGTCCAGGGTGGCGTCAGCTCGCATTCGCAGGATGAGTTGACCCTGCACTTCGGGCTCGGCAGCGCGACCACGGTCGACGAAGTCAAAGTTTCCTGGCCGTCGGGCATCGTTCAGACGCTCACGGGCGTCGGCACGAACCAGACGATCGCCATCACCGAGACCCCGTCGGCGACGGGCCTCTTCACCGAAGTCGGCTCCGCGGCCGGCGTGGCGTTCCTCCATGACGGCGACAGTGTGGCCGACATGGGCATGGGCACCGGCGCCGCCTGGTTCGACTACGACAACGACGGCGACCTCGACCTCTACGTGACGCAGCGCACCGGCGCGAACAAGCTGTTCCAGAACAACGGCGGCTCGTTCGTGAACGTGGCGGTTGCGGCCGGCGCGGCCGATGCCGGCCATGACGGCGCGGGCGTTGCTGTGGCCGACTACAACAACGACGGCTGCCGCGACCTCTTCCTCGCCAACGGCGATGGGGACGTGCTCCTGAAGAACAATTGCAACGGCACCTTCTCCGACGTGACGGCCGGCTCCGGCCTCGAAGCGTCCGAAGAACGCCGCGGCACGACCGCTTCCTGGGGCGACTACGACGGCGACGGCTTCGTCGATCTCTATGTGGCCAACCACATGGCGATCGGTGGCAACACCGTCACCGGCGCTACGGAACAGATCAAGGCGCAGGACTACATCTTCCATAACAATGGAAACGGTACCTTCACCGACGTCTCCGACATGCTGATGGGCACCGCCCGTCAGGGTATGGGCTTCGGCGGCGGCTGGACGGACTTCGACAACGACGGCGACCTCGACGTCTTCGTCGTGCACGACTGTCCGTTCGACTTCACCGCGCCGCAGCTCATGTTCCGCAACGACGGCGGCACCAACGGCGCCACCAGCTGGACCTTCACGGAAGTCAGCGCCGCGATCGGCACGGACTATTGCCAGAACGGCATGGGCCTCGCCACCGGCGACTACGACCGTGACGGCGACATGGACTACTTCCTCTCCGACAACGGGGGGAACGGTACGGTCCCCGTGGGTCAGGTTGGCATCGCCGGCTCGATGCTGCTCCGCAACGACGGCGGCAGCTTCAGCGATCAGTCGACGATCGCCGGCGTCAACTCCCGCGAATGGTCGTGGGGCGCCAACTTCCTCGACTACAACCTCGACGGCTGGCAGGACCTGTACCTGGCGGCCGGCGCGATGAACTCGTTCGACCCGACGCCGGGCTCGCTCTGGATGAACGACGGCGACGGCACGTTCACGGATGTCTCCGCGCTCAGCGGCGGCCTCAATGACGATGCCCGCACCCGTACGAGCGTCTACGGCGACTACGACGGCGACGGCGACCTGGACATGTTCCTCGTGAACTATGCCGGGACGACGAAGCTCTTCCGCAACGACAACAACAACGGTAACAACTACCTGGTCATCGACCTGGTCGGCGTCGTCAGCAACCGCGACGGCATCGGCGCCAAGATCGAGATCAACACGCCTGATGGCGGCACGCAGTACTACGAAACCCGGTCGGGCTCCAGCCTCGGCGGCGGCGATGACCTCGGCGCCTACTTCGGCATCGGCACGAACGGGACCGTATCCAACGTCACCATCACGTGGCCTTCGGGCATCGTACAGGCCCTCGCCGGCGTGGCCGCCAACCAGCGGCTGACGGTCGTCGAAGAAATCCCCGCTTCGGGCGATCTCTTCACCGACGTCTCCACGGCGACGGGTGTCGGCTTCCAGCATGACGGCAACCTCATCGCGGCCGACATGGGCATGGGCACCGGCGCCGCCTGGCTCGACTTCGACAACGACGGCGACCAGGACCTGTACATCACGACCCGCGCCAGCGCCAACCGGCTCTTCCGCAACGATAACGGGACCTTTACCGATGTCGCAGCGGCCGCCGGCGTGGCTTCCATGGAAGATGGCGCAGGTGTCGCCGCGGCCGACTACAACAACGACGGCTGTATCGACATCTTCCTCGCCAACTCGTACGCCGACCAGCTGTATCACAACAACTGCGACGGCACCTTCACCGACGTGACGGCCGGCTCCGGCCTGACGGTCTCCGAAGAACGCCGCGGTACGACGGCATCCTGGGCCGATTACGATGACGACGGCTACCTCGACCTCTTTGTGGCCAACCACATGGCGGTCAGCGACGCGGTCTTCACCGGCGCCCAGGCGACGAACTACGTCTTCCACAACGATGGCGGCACGGGCTCCTTCACCGACGTGTCGGCGATGGTCCTCGGGGCCGAGCAGGTCGGCGCTACGTTTGTCGGCCGCTGGACGGACTTCGACAACGACGGCGACTCGGACCTCTTCCTGGTCCATGACTGCCCGTTCCTCTCCACCGGTCCGCAGGTTATGCTGCGTAACGATGGCGGTACGAACGGTGTCTCCAACTGGACGTTCACGGATGTGAGCACGAGCGTCGGCGCCAACTGGTGCCAGAACGCCATGGGCATCTCCGTGGGCGACTACGACCACAACGGCTATCTGGATCTGTTCTTCACCGACAACGGCAACACGCCGGGTGGCACGGATCCGGAGCGCGCCGGCGCGGTCCTGTTGAAAAACACGGGCGGCAACTTCACGGATAACACCGTGGCTGCCGGCGTGGCCAACACCGAGTTCTCCTGGGGCTCGAGCTTCTTCGACTTCAACAAAGACGGATGGCTCGACCTCTGGATGGCCGGCGGCGCCCTGAACGACGCCCAGGTCCTCGTTCCGTCCTATCTGTGGCAGAACGACGGCGACGGCACGTTCACCGACGTCTCCTCGACCAGCGGCGGCCTGGAAACCAGCGAACGTTCGCGCACCAGCGCCGTGGCCGACTATGACGGCGACGGCGACCTGGACATCGCGATCGTGAACTATGGTGGCCAGGTGCAGCTCTTCCGCAACGACTATCAGGGGATCAACAACTACCTGATCGTCGATCTGGAAGGCGTTACCAGCAACCGCTTCGGCATCGGCGCTCGCGTAAAAGCGACGACGAACAGCGGCGTGCAGGTGTTCGAAACGAACGCCGGCACCAGCCTCGGCGCGACCGACGCGCCGTATGCGTACTTCGGCCTCGGGTCGAACACGCTCGTCTCGACCCTCGAAATCACCTGGCCGTCGGGCTCCGTGCAGACCCTCTCGGGTGTGTCGGTGAACCAGCGGCTCACGGTGACCGAGCAGAACACGGGCGGCAACAACCCGCCGACGGCCAGCTTCACCACCACGGTGAACGGCCTCACGGTCGACTTCGACGCCTCGGCTTCGTCCGATAGCGACGGCTCGATCGTCAGCTACGCGTGGGATTTCGGCGACGGCAACACGGACAGCGGCGTCACGACGTCGCACACCTACGCCGCCTCCGGCACCTACACCGTACAGCTGACGGTGACCGACAACCTCGGCGCCACGGCGGCCGCGAGCCAGAGCGTCAGCGTAAGCGATGGCGCCGGCACGGGAGCCTTCCTGGAGTCGGGTGGCATGGTGGTTATGGAAGCTGAAAACTTCGATGCCAACACGCCGCGCGGCGCCCATAGCTGGGTTTCGAGCACGACGTTCGCCGGCTTCAGCGGCGCGGGCGCCATGCGTTCGGATCCGGATATCGGCACGCAGTACAAGTCGAATCCGGAAGCCGTGAGCCCTGAACTCGGACACAACGTCCTGTTCAACACGACCGGCGACTACTACGTCTGGGCCCGTATCTACGCCCCGGACAGCAAGAGCCGCTCCGTGCACATGGGCTACGACGGCACCGTGCCGTCGAACGTCAACGGGGCCTCGACGGGCACCTACGGCCAGTGGATCTGGGTGGACTTCGTGAAGAACGGCATCCGCGAGACGTTTAACATCGCGACGCCGGGCGTTCATGATATCAACACCTGGATGCGTGAAGACGGTCTGCTCATCGACAAGATGGTGCTCACGACCGACGTCAACTTCACGCCGACGGGTGTCGGTCCTTCCGAAAGCCCGCGCGACGGTGGCTCCGGCAACCCCTCACCGATCGCCAGCTTTACGGCGACGCAGGTGCCGGGTACGTTGCAGGTTGACTTCGACGCGTCGGCTTCGACCGACAACGGCTCGATCGTGAGCTATGCCTGGGACTTTGGCGACGGCAACGTCGATACCGGAGTCACGGTAAGCCACACGTACGCCGTCGACGGTACGTATTCGGTCCAGCTGACCGTTACGGATGATGAGGGAGCCACCGGCGCGATCACCAAGAGCGTGACGGTCAACCCGATCTCCAGCGGCAACGCGTTCGTGGAGGCCGGCGGCATGGTGGTCATGGAAGCGGAAAACGCGCATGACAACATCGTTCGCGGCGCCAACAGCTGGGTGACGGCTACGGCCAACGCCGGCTTCAGCGGTGCGAGCTACATGCTGTCCGATCCGGACATCGGCTCGAAGATCACGAGCAATGTCGAGGCGTCCAGCTCGGAGCTGGTGTTCAACGTCGACTTCACGACGACCGGCAACTACTACCTCTGGGGACGCGTCTGGGCCTTCGACAGCAAGGGCCGGACGGTTCACATGGGTATCGACGGAGCGATTCCGTCGAACGTCAACGGTCTCGCCACGTCCACCTACGGGCAGTGGCTCTGGGTCGACCTCGTGAAAAACGGCCTGCGTCAGACGTTCAACGTCGCGACGCCGGGCGTCCACGAGATCAACACCTGGATCCGTGAAGACGGTCTGTCGATCGACAAGATCGTCATGACGACCGACCCGAACTTCACGCCGACGGGCACCGGCCCTGCCGAAAGCCCGAACGTAGCGCCTGTCATCAGTGGCTCCGGCGTCGTTCGCGACGGCGGCAATGCCCTCGGCGACCTGGGCGAGACGCTGGTTCAGTCCAACCTGCCGACCGAGTTCGCGCTCGAAGGCAACTTCCCCAACCCGTTCAATCCGGTGACGACGATCGGCTTCGCGCTGCCCGAAGCATCGGATGTGAGGCTGGTGGTGTACGACATGATGGGCCGTGAAGTCACGACCCTGATCGACACCAACCTCGGCGCCGGCCGGTACCAGGCGCGCTGGGAAGGGAAAAACGACATGGGCCACACGGTCGCGAGCGGGGTGTACATCCTGCGCATGACCGCCGGCAACTTCAGCCAGGTGCACCAGATGGTGTTCATGAAGTAAGCTGAAAGCGTACACGTCGTAAAAGGCAAAAGGCAAAATGGGGGCAACCCTGTTTTGCCTTTTGTCTTTTGCCCGTTTGCGATTTCCCGTTTGCGATCTTCCGTGGCTCACTCCAAATAGCGCATCCGCGCCATCGATTAGACGCCAAACGTCCCTCCACGGTCTAACCGCCGGATTACGCATGGCAGGGGCTTCATGTCTTCATTATCTCGCCCCTCTGCCCTACCGGCTACATCTCCCCCCCGCCATGCAACGCCCGGTCCCGGCGCGCGGCATTTCACCTGTTTCATACTGCAAGCAAACTGGAGAGAGCTATGTGCAAATCAACCTCATCGCTGCTCTTCGCATCATCGGTACTCTTCTCCCTGCTCGTTTCTCCGAGCTACGCCCAGTTGTTCACGGATGTCGCGGTAAGTTCCGGCATCAACGTGACCCACGACGGTGCGTCGGTCGCTGACATGGGCATGGGGGCTGGGGGCGCCTGGTTCGATTATGACAACGATGGCGACCTGGACCTGTACATGACGATGCGGACGGGCGCAAACAAGCTGTTCAAGAATACCGGGGGCTCCTTTACCGATGTCGCCGCCAGCGCCGGAGCGGCGGATGCCGGCCATGATGGCGCCGGCGTCGTCGCGTTCGACTACAACAACGACGGCTGCAAGGACCTCTACCTCGCCAACAGCAACGCGGATGTCCTGCTCAAGAACAACTGCAACGGCACGTTCACCGACATAACAGCCGGCTCGGGCCTGGAAGCCACCGGCAACCGCCGCGGCACGTCCGCCTCGGTCGGCGACTACGACGGCGACGGCTTCCTGGATCTCTATGTCGCCCACCACATGCCCGTGGACGGCTACGGCGTCGTGGACGACAAAACGAAGGATCAGGATTACCTCTTCCACAACAACGGGGACGGCACCTGGACCGACGTGTCCAACAGCCTCCTCGGGAGCAGCACGCGCGAGAACGCGAGCTTTATCGCGGCCTGGACGGACTTCGACCAGGACGGCGACCTCGACATCTATCTCATCCGCGACTGCGGGTTCGACGGCTCCGGCCCGATGAACCTCTGGCGGAATGACGGCGGCACCAACGGCGTGTCGAACTGGACGTTCACCGAAGTCTCGGCCTCCACCGGCTCGAACTTCTGCCAGAACGGGATGGGCGTGGCCGTGGGCGACTACAACCGCAACGGCACGATGGACCTGTTCTACACGGACAACGGCAGCGCCGGCAGCTCGGGCTTTCCCGAACGCGCCGGCACCGTGCTCCTCAAGAACAACGGCGGCAGCTTCAGCGACGGAACCGACGCGGCCGGCGTCTCCTCCCTCAACTTCTCCTGGGGCGCCAACTTCTTCGACTACGACCTCGACGGCTGGCTGGACCTGTTCATGGCCGGCGGCTCGCTCAACCCGGGCACCGACGTCTCGACCAAGCTGTGGCACAACAACGCCAACGGCACGTCCTTCACCGACGTCACCACCGGCAGCGGCGTGATCGATCTCACCCGCTCCCGCGCCGGCTATTTCGGCGACTATGACGCCGACGGCGATCCCGACCTCTTCCTCTTCAACTACGGCGCGGCCGCGCGGCTCTTCCGCAACGACAACGCCAACGGCAACAATTACCTGATCGTCGACCTCCAGGGCACGACCAGCAACCGCGACGGCATCGGCGCGCGCATCGCGGTCACCGCCGGCGGCGTCACGCAGCATTACGAAACCCGCTCGGGCTCCAGCCTCGGCGGCGGCGACGACACCGGCGCCTACTTCGGCCTCGGCACGGCCGGCACCGTCACCAGCATGACCGTCACCTGGCCCTCGGGCACGGTCCAGACGCTCACCAACCTGGGCGTCAACCAGCGCATGACGGTCGTCGAAGACGGCGGCGTTTCCGCGACGGACCTCTTTACCGACGTGGCCGCGGCCGCCGGCGTCAGCGTGACGCACTCCGAACTGACGGGCGACATGGGCATGGGCACCGGCGCCGCGTGGTTCGACTACGACAACGACGGCGACCAGGACCTCTACATGACGATGCGGACCGGCGCCAACAAGCTGTTCAAGAACACGAACGGCTCCTTCACCGATGTCGCGGCCAGCGCCGGCGTCGCCGACTCGGGCCATGACGGCTCGGGCGTCGCCGTGGCCGACTACAACAACGACGGCTGCAAGGATCTCTACCTGGCCAACGGCAACGACGACGTCCTCTTCCGCAATAACTGCGACGGCACGTTCACCAACGTCACGGCCGGCTCCGGCCTCGGCGCCTCCGAACAGCGCCGCGGCACGTCGGCTTCCTGGGGCGACTATGACGACGACGGCTTCGTCGACCTCTACGTCGCCCACCACATGCCGATCGAAGGCAATACCTTCACCGGCGACGGCGAGCAGGATTACCTCTACCACAACAACGGCGACGGCACCTTCACCGATGTCTCCGCCATGCTGCTCGGCGCCAACCGGATCGGCCGCTCGTTCATCGCCGGCTGGACCGACTACGACAACGACGGCGACCTCGACGTCTATACCATCCGCGACTGCCCCTTCGGGCAGAACTCCGGTCCGATGCGGCTCTACCGCAACGACGGCGGCACCAACGGCGTCTCGGCCTGGACCTTCACGGAAACCAGCGCCACCGCCAACGCCGACTATTGCCAGAACGGCATGGGCCTCGCCGTGGGTGACTACAACCGCGACGGGTGGATGGACTTCTTCTACACCGACAACGGCAACGAAACGCTCGAATACCCGAAGAGCCGCGACGGCACGCTCCTGCTGAAGAACACCGGCGGCGCGTTCGTCGACGCCACCGATGAAGCCGGCGTGTCCTCCCGCAACTTCTCGTGGGGCGCCAACTTCTTCGACTACGACCTCGACGGATGGCCCGACCTCTTCATGGCCGGCGGCGCCCTCAACGGTGCCGATATCCAGGAAGACATCGCCCTCTGGCACAACAACGCCAACGGCACGTCGTTCACCGACGTCACCGGCACCAGCGGCATGTCCGACATGAGCCGCTCCCGTACGCCGGTGTATGCCGACTACGACAAGGACGGCGACCCGGACATGTTCCTCGTGAACTACTTCGGCCAGACCCGTCTCTTCAAGAACAACAACACCAACGGCAACAACTGGCTGATCGTCGACCTCGTGGGCACGACGAGCAACCGCGACGGCATCGGGGCGCGCCTCGCGCTCACCGCCGGCGGGGTGACGCGCTACTACGAGACGCGCTCGGGCTCCAGCCTCGGCGGCGGCGACGACCTCGGCGCCTACTTCGGTCTCGGCTCGGCCAGCTCGATCTCCTCCCTGGTCATCACGTGGCCCTCGGGCACCGTGCAGACGCTCACGGGCGTGGGGATCAACCAGCGCCTTACGGTGACGGAAGAAGGCGGTGGCAACGTTCCGCCCACGGCCAGCTTCACCACCACAGTGAGCGACCTCACGGTGGATGTGGACGCGTCGGCCTCGTCGGATAACGGCTCGATCGTGAGTTATGCCTGGACCTTCGGCGACGGCGCCACGGGCACCGGCGTCACGGCCAGCCACACCTATGCCGCGTACGGCACCTACACGATCACGCTGACCGTGACGGACAACGAAGGCGCCACCGGCAGCACCACCCGTACGGTGACGCTGACGGACGGCACCGGCGGCACCGGCGCGTTTGTCGAGTCGGGCGGCCAGGTGACGATGGAAGCCGAAAACTTCACGGCCAACATCCCGCGCGGCGACCACAGCTGGGTGACCAGCACCGCCAACGCCGGCTTCAGCGGCGTGAGCGCCATGATCACGACGCCCGACAACGGCGCCCAGATCACGGTGGATGTCGAAAACACCAGCCCCGAACTGGCCTTCGACGTCAACTTCACCACGACCGGCACCTACTACATGTGGGGCCGCGTGTGGGCGCCGGGCAGCAACGGAGACCGCATGCACTTCGGCTTCGACGGGGCCATCCCGTCCAACTCGAACGGCGTCATCTCCAAGACCGTCTACAACTCCTGGCAGTGGGTCGATATGATCGGCAGCGGGACGCGGCAGACGATCGACGTGTCCACCCCGGGGGTGCACGAAGTCAATGTCTGGATGCGCGAAGACGGGATGCTGATCGACAAGATCGTGCTCACCACCGACGCCGGCTTCACGCCGACGGGCACCGGCCCCGCCGAGAGCCCGCGTGACGGCAGCGGCGGCGGCAACCCCGCTCCGATCGCCAGCTTCACGGCCACGACGACCGACCTGACGGTCAACGTCGACGCCTCGGCGTCCACGGACGACGGCTCCATCGTGAGTTATGCGTGGACCTTCGGCGACGGCGCGACCGGCACCGGCGTGACGGCCAGCCATACGTATGGCGCCGCCGGCACGTACTCGGTCGTCCTCACCGTCACCGACGACATGGGCGCCACCGGCAGCACGAGCCAGAACGTGACGGTCACGTCGAACGGCGGTGGCGGCACGGGCTCGTTCATCGAATCCGCCGGCATGGTGGTCATGGAGGCTGAAAACTTCCATACCAACATCGAGCGGAGCAGCCACAGCTGGGTCCTCGACACGGCAAAGGGCGGCTTCAGCGGCGGCGGATCGATGGTCACCACGCCCGACAACGGCACGCAGATCAAGAACAGCGTCACCTCGACCAGCCCGGAGATGGGCTTCAGCGTGACCTTCGGCACCACGGGCAACTACTACCTGTGGGGCCGCGTCTGGGCGCCGGACAGCAAGGCGAAGACGGTGCACATCGGCAACGACGGGCAGATCCCGTCGAACGTGAACGGCCTGGCCACCACGACCTACGGCGAGTGGGTATGGGTCGATCTCGTGAAGACCGGTCTGCGCCAGACGCTCAACATCGCGACGGCCGGCGAGCATGAAATCAACGTCTGGATGCGTGAGGATGGCCTCGCGATCGACAAGATTGTCATGACGACGGACGCCAACTTCACCCCCTCGGGGATCGGGCCGGACGAAAGCCCGCGCACTGCCGCGCCCGTCGCGGCGAAAGCCGGCGCGATGGCGCCTGCCCTCAACCTGATGGCGGCCCAGGATCTGCCCACCGAGTTCGCGCTCGAAGGCAACTATCCGAATCCGTTTAACCCGACGACGACCATCCGCTTCGCGCTGCCCGAGGCCGCGCCCGTGCGCCTGGAAGTCTACGACGCCATGGGGCGCCGGATCGCCACGCTGCTCGATAGCTCGCTCGAAGCGGGACGGCACGAAGCGATGTGGGATGGACGCACCGACGCCGGCGTAACCGTCGCCAGCGGTGTCTACCTCTATCGCATCGACGCCGGTTCGTTCTCGGCGGTGAAGAGCATGCTGCTGGTCAAGTAAATGGTCATGATGTCCCGGCGCCGCCCGACCTGAACGCGCGGCATTCGGGTACATGAGCTCGCTTCGCTCGCGGTCATTGGTGGGAAAAGCCAATGACCGCGAGCCGCAGGCGAGCTCATGACGGCGTTAGCGAAGTACGTCATGACTTTCCCCCTTTCCCCCCACCACCGCCGGCATCGCCTCCTCCTCGATGCGCCGGCTCTAAGGATCCACCTTAACATGCATGGACGTATTTATGCACAGTTTATTACGATTACGATTGAGCCTGATCCTTTTGGGGGTCGTCTTCTGGGGGATTGGAGGCACGCAACAGGCTGTAGGGCAGTTGGCGTTCACCGAGGTCGGCGTGGCCGCCGGCGTCGGGAATGATCTGTACGACACCGGACACGCGCACGGCCTCGGGGTGAACTGGATCGACTACGACATGGACGGATTTCCGGATCTGTTCATGACGAATGGCGAGGACCTGGATGCCCATCTCTACCGGAATAACAATGGCGACGGGACGTTCACCAACATGGATGCCCTGCTGCCCGCCCTCCCGAATGTGGAATTGACCAGCACCGCGTTTGCCGATTACGACAACGACGGCGACATGGACATCTACATCACGGCGAACAACAACCTGACCAGCCTCGACGGCCCGGTCAACGTACTGCTCAAAAACCTCTGGGTGGAAAATGGCAATCAGGCCAGCACGCCGCTCTTCACGGACGTGGCCGCGGCCGCCGGCGTCGAGAACCGCGCGACGCCCGCCCTGGGTAACCTGCCCGGCTACAACAGCCTCACCACGGGCTGGGTAGACTACAACCGGGACAGCTGCATCGACCTCTTCGTGGGCAACATGGTGTTCTCGCAGGGCGGCCAGCCGGCCAACCTCAACGCCCTGTACATGAACAACTGCGACGGTACCTTCACCAATGTAACCGCTTCCAGCGGGGTGAACCCGACCGGCCAGAGCCTCTGGTACCGCCCGACCCTCGCGTTCTTCGGCGGCATCATGGATCCGAACGATCTCTGGCCCGACCTCTACGTCGTGAACGTGCAGGAATTCTCGCCCTACCACCACGACCTCCAGTACCGCAACAACGGCGACGGCACCTTCACCGAATGGACGAGCCAGATGCCCGGCATCGGCGACGACTCCGGCGCCGGCATGGGGATCGACGTGGCGGACATCGACCACGACGGCGACTGGGACATCTACATGTCCGACCTGCTCGATCCGGGTAACGAGCCGGTTGCCGAAGGCAACGTGCTCTACCTCGGCAACCCCGACGGCACCTGGAACGACAACTCGGCCATCCCGGCCGGCGTCAAGGCCGGCGGTTCGTGGGGCATCAACTTCGCCGACTTCGACAACGATACGTTCGAGGACATGATGGTCGCCGCCGGCGACCCGCTGCTCTTCAAGAACGACACGGACGGCACCTTCACCGACGTCTCCGCCAGCAGCGGCATGCTCAACCTCGGCGGCTCCGGCCGCGGATCGGCGGTGGCCGACTTCGACCGGGACGGCGACCTCGACTTTGTCGTCATCTACGACGGCGGCACGGTCGGCGAGCCGAACATCCAGCTGTACAAAAACGTGAGCGCCGGCCTGGGCAACTGGCTGCAGGTCGACCTGAACGCGACGGTCAGCAACCGCGCCGCCATCGGCGCGCTGGTCGAAGCCACCGTCAACGGCGTCAAGCTCATGCGGCAGGTCAAGGGCGGCTCCAGCGCGCACTCGCAGGACGACCTGCTCGTGCACTTCGGCCTCGGCAGCGCCACGACCGTGAGCGAAGTCAAGATCTCCTGGCCCTCGGGCATCGTGCAGACCCTGACCAACGTGCCGGCCAACCAGATGCTCAGCATCACCGAAGAAGCCACGCCGCCTTCCGGCGACCTCTTCACCGATGTGACGGCGCCGATGGGCGTCGACGTCACCCACGACGGATGGGATGTCGGCGGCATGGGCATCGGCACCGGGGCGGCCTGGTTCGATTATGACAACGACGGCGATCTCGACCTGTACATGACGATGCGCGCCGGCGCGAACAAGCTGTTCAAAAACAACGGCGGTTCGTTCACCGACGTCGCCGCGTCCGCCGGCGTGACCGACGCCTCGCACGACGGCTCGGGTGTCGCTGTGGCCGACTACAACAACGACGGCTGCAAGGACCTCTACCTCGCCAACAACGACGAAGACGTGCTCTACCGCAACAACTGCGACGGCACCTTCACCGACGTGACCAACACACCCGGCTCGGATCTCTCCGACATGATGCAGGCCCGCGGCACGTCGGCCTCGTGGGGCGACTATGACAACGACGGTCTGGTCGATCTCTACGTCGCCAACCACGCCGTTCTCGACGGCAACGTGGCGCCCGGCGGCACGGCTCGCCAGCAGGCGCAGGACTACCTGTTCCACAACAACGGCGACGACACGTTTACCGATGTGTCGAGCATGCTCCTCGGCGTGGATCGCGAGGGCATGAGCTTCATCGGCTCGTGGACCGACTACGACCGCGACGGCGATCTGGACATCTTCCTGATCAGCGACTGCCCCTTCTCCAGCACGGCGCCCCAGCGCCTCTGGCGGAACGACGGCGGCACGAACGGGCTGAGCGACTGGACGTTCACGGAAACCAGCGCGGCCGCCAACGCCAACTGGTGCCAGAACGGCATGGGCATCGCCGTGGGGGACTACGACCGTGACGGTGACCAGGACTTCTTCTATACGGACGACGGCAACAACGGCGACTCCTCGCCGACCCGCGCCGGCACGCTCCTGCTGAAGAACGACGGCGACGGCACGTTCTCCGACGGCACCGCCGCCGCCGGCGTCAGCTCCACGTCGTTCTCGTGGGGCGCCGGGTTCTTCGATTACGACCTGGACGGATGGCAGGACCTCTACATGGCCGCCGGCCGCGTCTTCATCGAGCAGACGCCCGACGCCAACGTCCTCTGGCACAACAACGGCGGCACGTTCTCGAACGTCTCCGCCGGCAGCGGCGTCAACGACGCCAACCACGGCCGCACCCCGATTTACGGCGACTACGACGGCGACGGTGACCCCGACCTCTTCCTGGTCAACCATGGAGGGCCGACGAAGCTCTTCCGGAACGACAACGCCAACGGCAACCGCTGGCTGATCGTCGACCTCGTCGGCACGACCAGCAACCGCGACGGCATCGGCGCGCGCATCGCGGTCTCGACGCCCGACGGCGCCACGCAGACCGTTGAAACGCGCTCGGGCTCCAGCCTCAGTGGCGGCGACGACATCGGCGCCTACTTCGGCCTCGGCTCGAACCTGTCGATCTCTTCGATCCAGATCACGTGGCCTTCGGGCGTGGTCCAGACGCTGACCGGCATCGCCGTCAACCAGCGCCTGACCATCACCGAAGAAGGCGGCGTCGGCAACCAGCCGCCGGTCGCCAGCTTCACGGCGACGACGAACGGCCTGGCGGTCGATGTCGATGCCTCGGCCTCGACGGACGACAGCGCGATCGTGAGCTACGCCTGGACCTTCGGCGACGGCGCCACGGGCACCGGCGTCACGGCGTCGCACACCTACGCCGCCGCCGGCACCTACACGGTGGCGCTGACGGTGACGGACGACGAAGGCGCGACGGGCAGCACGTCCAAGAGCGTGACCGTCAGCGACGGCACCGGCACCGGGGCGTTCCTCGAGTCCGGCGGCCTCGTCTCCATGGAGGCGGAAAACTTCCACAGCCAGGTGGATCGCGACGGCCACACGTGGACGTCGACGACGGCTTCCGCCGGCTTCAGCGGCGCTGCCGCCATGCAGGCCACGCCGGACGACGGCACCCGCGTCCGCACCGGCCCGGAGGCCGTGAGTCCCGAACTCGTGTTCGAGGTCAATTTCGCGACGACGGGGACGTATTACGTCTGGCAGCGCATCTGGGGCGTCGACTCGCGCGGCAACAAGGCCTTCGCCGGCCTCGACGGCACGGCGGAGAGCAGCCCGCTCAAGGTCAACACCTTCGGGTCGTGGCTCTGGGCGAACAGCAAGCAGGACGGCGGGATCTCGACCATCGAGGTGACGTCGGCCGGCGTGCACACCGTCCATGTCTGGATGGGCGACGACGGCGTCTTTGTCGACAAGGTCGTGCTCTCCACCGACGCCGGCTTCGTCCCGACAGGCACCGGCCCGGCCGAGAGCCCGAAGGACGGCGGCGACCCCGTCAACCCCGCGCCGGTCGCGAGCTTCACCGTGACGCAGGGCGCGGGCGAATTCGACTTCGACGTCGACGGCTCGGCCTCGACGGACGACGGGGCGATCGTCAGCTACGACTGGACCTTCGGCGACGGCGCTACCGCGACGGGCGCTACGGCGAGCCACACCTATGGCGCGTACGGCACCTACACGGTGACGCTGACGGTCACCGACGACCTCGGCGCCACCGGCAGCACGAGCCAGACCGTGACGATCGTCGATCCGAACGGCTCGGGCGCATTCCTGGAAGCCGGCGGGATGGTGGTTATGGAAGCCGAACACTTCCATGACAACATCGCGCGCGGGGCGGACAGCTGGGCGGCAGCTTCGGCCAACGCCGGCGCCAGCGGCGCCTCGTATATGGTCTCGACGCCGGATGACGGCACGCAGATCGACTCGGGCGTCGAGACGTCCAGCCCTGAGTTTTCGTTCGACGTCGAGTTCACGACGACGGGCGACTACTACATCTGGGCGCGGGTCTGGGCCGACAACAACCGCGCGAACTCCGGTTATGCCGGCGTCGACGGAGCGGTCGTGCCCAACGCCAACGGCCTGACGGTCGCCACGTTCAGCGCGTGGACCTGGGTGACGGTGCAGAAAGGCAGCACGCCCGTGAGCGTCAACATCGGCTCGGCCGGTGCGCATACGGTCCATGTGTGGATGCGCGAGGATGGCCTCGCCGTCGACAAGGTGCTGCTCACCACCGACGCCGGCTTCACGCCGACGGGTGAAGGCCCGGCCGAGAGCCCGCAGGGTTCCGCGGCGCCGGTGGCCGGCGCGCTCCGGGGCGTCGCGGCCGAGGGCCTGATGCTGCAGGCCGAGGCGCTACCGACCGAGTTCGCGCTCGAAGGCAACTACCCGAACCCGTTCAACCCGACGACGACGATCCGTTTCGCGCTGCCCGAGGCGGCGCAGGTCCGCCTGACGGTGTACGACATGCTGGGCCGCGAAGTGGCCCGGGTGTTCGACGGGGAGCTGCCGGCCGGCCGCCACGAGGCGAGCTGGAACGGCCGCACGGACGCCGGCGCGACGGTTTCGAGCGGGGCGTACCTGCTGCGGATGTCCGCCGGCTCGTTCTCGGCCGTGAAACGGATGGTGGTGGTGAAATAAGGGTTCCAGGTGTTGGGTTTAAGGTCCAAGGGCAGGATCTCGCGTCTCCTTTCGCTTTGCACCTTAATCCTTACCTCTCGCACCCGTTTGTGAGGAGGCCTGGTGCGGTAACATGACCGCGCCAGGCCTCTTCTTCTTTTGTGCGGCCATCGTCCCCTGGCACGAATGACAGAAAATGAAAACCCGCATCCCTGAATGTGCTCCCTGCAGCCGACACATGGCACAGTTTTTTCGAAACCTCACCGCATCGCTCGGGCCACGGGCCCAATGACGTCTGGACAATATCGAAAATGATACGTAGTGGAAGGAACGCTGCCCGTTTTATGTGTGGCGCGGCGCTCGGTGTGTGCTGGTTCATGGGAATCGCAGCCGGCCCTGCCGGGGCGCAAACCCCGCAGGTACGCGTCTGTGCGCTCGACGCCCGGAATGACGGACCGCTCGCCGGCGCGACCGTGCGCCTCAGCGCCGACGCCGTCGCATTGTCCGCAACGACAGGCAGCGACGGGTGTGCCTGGATTACGGGGAGCTTTCCTGTCTCGATTGAAGACCCGGTTCCCGGAGTCGTTGACCTGCGCATCGGTGTGCCTTACCCCAATCCCGCGGGTTCTCGCGCCTGGCTGCCCGTGGTCGCCGGCCTGCCGCTGAACGGCACGCTCGACATCTTCGACGCGATCGGGCGCGAGGTCATCAGCCCGCTTCCCGTTTCCATCCCCATCGGCGAACAGCACATCGAATTGCCGGTTGCCTCGCTGCGTCGTGGCACCTATTTCGCCCGCCTGTCGACGGATGCCGGCACGGCGGTCCGCTCTATCGTCGTGGGGGGCGAGGGGCAGCCGGCCGGGCCGGTGGGGCGGCTTGCGACAGCTCCAGCATCGCCGGCCGTGCTGATGGACGAAGGCGTCGTCCGCATCGAGATCGAACGGGACGGGTTTGTCGCGGCGGTCGAGGAGCGGGTCGTCAAGAACAATGAAACGGTGCGCCGGGCGTTGCTCAAGATCACGGAGAACAAGGTGCCCATGATCGACATGAAGGGGCTCGCCTATCGTGGATTCCAGGGCGGTCTGTATGCCGACGGCACCAATGAGATGCCCGAGGCGCATCGCCTGGCCGGCCTGGCCGCGGCGCGCAGCATCGAGCCGCTCGACATCAACGGCAAACCGGATCCGAACGGCGTCTACATCCTTACCTCGATCGGCATGTCGAACACGTCCGACGAGTTCTGCGGCGTGGCCGATCCCAACAATCCGTGCAAGATCGGCACCTTCATGAACCGGGCCGGCCTCGATCCCGAAATCGACCACACGAACTTTGTCCTCATCGACGGCGCCGACCCCGGAAAGACCGCCGAGAAATGGGTCGATTCCGGCCTGAGCGACTATCGCCGGATCCTCGACGAGGAGCTGAACCCGTTCGGATACAGCGAAAAGCAGGTACAGATCGCCTGGATCAAACTCGCGAACGCGCCACCTTCCGGCACCCTGCCCGACGCCGGCGCCGACGCGTTCCGCCTCCAGGAACAGTTCGGGCAGGTGGCGCGCGCGATGAAGGAGCGGTATCCTAACCTGAAGATGATCTTCTTTTCGAGCCGGATCTACGCCGGCTACGCCACCACCGACCGCAACCCGGAACCCTATGCGTACGAGCAGGGCTTTGCGGTCAAATGGACCGTCAACGCCCAGATCCGCCAGATGGAGACCGGCGAAATGGACCCGGTTTCGGGGGATCTCGACCTCAACACCGTGGCGCCCTGGATCGGCTGGGGGCCCTACATGTGGGCCGACGGCACCAACCCCCGCTCCGACGGGCTCGTGTGGACCAAAGAAGATTTTAAAGACGATGGGGTGCATCCCGCGAAGCCGGGTATTGAGAAGGTGGCCGACATGCTCCTCGACTTCTTCAAGTCATCCCCCCTGACGTCCTGCTGGGTGCTCGCCGGCAGCGACTGTTGAGGGCGCTACGTCACGATGTTCCGGCCCATGGACGCATTGGATGGCTTCCATGGCGCTATATCCTCATTCATACCATTTCCCCACCCCCGCCTCTCCCCTAAACTACCCATCTTGTATGAAACGACCCGTCCCCGTCACGTACTGGTTTCTGGCCATCGCGATGGCCCTGTTCGCGCACGCACCGCTCGCCGCCCAGCCCGCGACGGCCATCCAGACCACGGTCTGTACCCTGCGTTCCGACAATGCGGCGATGATCAGCGGCGTCGAGGTGACGGCCCACGCCGGCGATCTGGCCTCCGTCACCGGATCCACCGACGCGACGGGTTGCGTCACCCTCTCCATCCCCGTCAACGTCGGCATCGAGGGCGGAGACGACATCCCCAGGGTCTTCCAGGTCGATCAGCCCTACCCCAACCCGACGGCCGATGCCTTCACCGTTCCCTTCACCGCCGGCGTCCGTCAGCAGGTGCTGTTCCAGGTGTATGACCTCCAGGGCCGCTCCGTCACGCCGCTGATGATCGATGAGGTCGGTCCGGGCGCGCATCGGATCGAGGCGGGGCTCGGCGAGGTCGCGCCGGGCGTCTATGTCTATCGCTTCCAGACCGACGGCGGCAGCTTCGCCGGCACGCTCGTGAAAATACGCGGCGCGGTCGCCGGCGCCTCCTTCGCGCGCCTCGCGGCGGGAGACGGACTCGAGATGCCGGTGTCGGCGTCGTTTGCCGCGGCGCGAATCGTGCGGTTCGAGGCGACGAAATCGGGATTCAACACTCTGGTCGAGGACCGCGAGGTCGAAGACGGCGCGACGCTGCAGATGATGCTCCAGCCCATCGAAATCGGCGTCGGCAACCATGCGCCGGTCATTACGCCCATCGATAACGTCGCCATGAACGAAGGCACGATCCGGGCGATATCGGTGCTTTCTTCCGATGCGGATGGCGATGCCGTCACGCTGTCGGTGAACATCGTGGATGGCGCCGGCGGATCGCCTTCGGCGGGCGACTTTTATGTCTTCGTGGATAATGGCGACGGCACCGGCGTCCTGCAGCTTTCGCCCAAAGCGGGCGACGCCGGCGCGTATACGGTGAACGTGACGGCGACGGACGGCGAGCTCACCGGCAGCGAGTCGTTTTCGGTGGCCGTGTCCGCCGTCGGCAGCAACGCGCCGCCGGTCGTCGAGGCGATCCCGAATGCGAACGTGACGGAAGGCGAGACGCTCCAGATCGATGTGGCGGCGAGCGATTCCGACGGCGACGCCATCACGCTCACGGCCGCCGTGACGGCCTCGGGGGGTGATGCGGCGACGTTTGCGGTGTTTGACGACGCCGGCGACGGCACCGGGCAGCTCACCCTCAGTCCGATGAGCGGCGATGCCGGCGATTACGAGGCCGTCATCACCGCCACCGACGGCATGGACAGCTCCACCGAGACCTTTACGATTTCGGTAAAGGCGGTGGGCGTCAATACGCCGCCGGTCATCCAGTCGATCGCCAGCCTCACCTTGTTCGAAGGGGAAACGCAGAACGTCAACGTGGCCGCGAGCGATGCGGACGGCGACATGCTGACGCTGGGGGCCACGGCCACGGCGATGGGCGGCGGCGCCGCGCCGGCGGGCCTCTTCACCTTCACCGACAACGGCAATGGCTCCGGGGTGATCGCCCTGTCGCCCGATGCGGGCCATGCCGGCACGTATACCTTTACGGCCACGGCCTCCGACGCATCCACCCAGGTGGAGACCTCCTTCACCCTCACCGTGGAGGTCAACGCCGACAACGCGCCGCCCTCGGTGACGCCGATCAGCGACCAGCAGGTATTCGAGGGCGAAAATCTTCAGCTGGAGGTGTCCGGCTCCGATCCCGATGGAGACGCCCTGACGATTTCGGCCGTCGTGCTCGACGACCAGGGCCTCGCGATGGGCGCGGCCTTCTACAACTTCAAGGACAACAACAACGGGACCGGCACGATCAAATTCCTCCCGGACCCGGGTGATTTCGGCGACTATGCCGTGACCATCACCGCCAGCGACGGCCAGCTGTCCGGGTCGACTACGTTCGGCCTCACCGTCATCGCGCCGGGCGGCAACAGCGCGCCGGTCGTCGACGACATGGCCGACTCGGCGGTGATCGAAGGCAATACGCTGACCGTGAACGTGAGCGCGTCGGACGTCAATGGCGATCCGCTCACGCTGTCCGCCGAAATCCTCAACGGGGGCGGCAATCCGGTGGGCGCCGGCTTCTTCAGCTTCAGCGATGCCGGCAATGGCACCGGCACGCTGTCGATTACGCCGGGCACCGGCGAGGCCGGCAGCTATACCGCGACGATCACCGCGAACGACGGCATCGCCTCCGGATCCAAATCGTTCAACCTCACGGTGCTGGCGCCGGGCGGCGAGGGCGGCATGATCCCGCTCATCGACATGGGGGCGCAGACGTACCTGGGCTTTAGCGGGGGGCTCTATCCGAACGCATCCAACACGATGCCGGCGGCGCACCATACGGCCGGCGTGAACTTCGCCAACGCCATCGAGCCGCTCGATACGAACGGCAACCCGAGCCCGAACGGCAAATACGTGCTGCTCTCCGTCGGCATGTCCAACACCACGCAGGAGTTTTGCTCCCAGCCCTCGACGCTCCCCTGCGACGAATGGACCTTCATGGGGCAGGCTGCCGCCGATCCGGCCGTGAATACCTCGAACCTGGTCATCGTCAACGGCGCCAAAGGCGGCCAGGCGGCGGACGACTGGGAGCTGGCCACCAACGGCAACTACAACCGCATCCTGAACGACCAGCTCATCCCGCAGGGGCTCAGCGTCCAGCAGGTGCAGGTGGCGTGGGTCAAGGTGGCGAACCGGATGCCGACCGTCGCGCTGCCAAGCGCGGACGCCGACGCGTACCGGCTCAAGGGGCAGATCGCGAATATCGTGCGCGCCCTCAAGACCAATTATCCGAACCTGAAGATGGTCTTCGTCTCGAGCCGCATCTACGCCGGCTACGCGGTGACGACGCTCAATCCCGAACCGTACGCCTACGAGTCGGCCTTCGGCGCCAAGTGGCTCATCGAGGCGCAGATCGACCAGATGGCCGGCGGCGGCGTCGACCCCATCGCCGGCGATGTGGACTACAACGACTACGCCTGGATCGGATGGGGCCCCTACATGTGGGCCGACGGGCTGAACCCCCGCTCCGACGGGCTGATCTGGGAACGGCAGGACCTCGAGAGCGACGGCACGCACCCCTCGCGCTTCGGCGAAGAGAAGGTGGGCACGGCGCTACTGGACTTCTTCAAGAACTCCCCGCAGACCACGTGCTGGTTCCTCGAAAACGGAGGCACCTGCCAGTAGACCGAACGCGGTCGTGTCGCGGGGCGAACTGTGGGTAGGGGATACAAGATGCAGGATGCAGGATGTTTACCGAAAAACCATGCGTTTGATCGTGATCCCTTGATCCTAGATCTTAGATCCTTGATCCCTTAATCCTTGATCCCTTAATCCTTGATCCCTTAATCCTTGATCCCTTAATCTCCTGAGTACGCGGCGCGTCTGATCGGTTCTTAACAAAGATTCAAGGCGAATCCGGTTGACATCGGGTTCGCCTTTTCTTTTCTTGCTATCGTTATCTAGATCAAGTCTAAATTATAATAGTAGTTCATATCATGACAGGATCGGCCCTGGCGCTTCTGCTGATCGCGTTCGTGCAAACAGCCCCTGCCCGTCAGGTCCCGCGCGATTCCATGCCCTCGTACGATATGGCCCCGGTCGTCGTGACCGCGACGCGCACCCTGAAAGAACGCGAAGCCGTATCGGTGCCAATGACGGTGGTTTCCGCGCGCCAACTCCAGGCGCGGGGCGCGATGCGGCTGACCGACGCCCTGGCCGAGCTTCCGGGATTGGTGATTGCGCACGACCACGGCGCCGGCGTGCAGATCCAGGGTTTCGACTCCGAATACACGCTGATCCTGATCGACGGAGAGCCGGTGATCGGCCGCACGGCCGGCACGCTCGACCTGGAGCGGCTATCGCTCTCAGGCATCGAGCGCATTGAGATCGTGCGGGGCCCTTCGTCTTCCCTGTACGGCAGCGACGCGCTGGCCGGCGTCATCAACATCGTCACGCGGCAGGCCGAGTCGCCGCTGGGGCTGTCGCTCGGGTCGCGCTACGGCACGCACGCCACGTCGTCGCTCGCCGCGTCCGCTGAAACCCGCGGGGAACGCGCGGGTGTGCGGCTGGCCGTGGATCGCTACGGGTCGGATGGCTACGACCTGGCGCCCGACCGCGCCGGCGCGACGACGCCGGCGTTCGCGGTCCGAACCGCCGATCTGCGCTCCCATCTCGCGGTAGGAGATCGAACCACGGTATCCCTCGGTGGGCGCTGGGCGGACGAGCGGCAGCGGGGCGTGTTCGCCCTCGTCGAGGACGGCGAAGACGTCGCCTTCGATCAGCAGGACGGCCAGACCGACTGGAGCCTCCATCCAGAGATTCGCCATCGGATTTCAGGCCGGATGACCGCCGAACTGACCCTCTACCACGCGCGGTTCGACGTGTCGACCCGGCAGGAGCGGCAGACCGATGGCGGGGTGTTGTTCAGCGACGCCGCCGGCCAGCGCTACAGCAAGGCGGAGGGCGTGCTCATCGCGATATGGAACGCGCGGCACCTGACGCATGCCGGCGCCGGAGCGGTGGAGGAACGCCTGGCCGGAAGCCGGTACGGGGACGAGCGCCCCCGGGCGGGGAGTCGATACGTGTTTCTACAGCATGAATGGCTGGCCTCCCGCGTTTTCCATGTAAATGCGAGCGCCCGCTTCGACGCGCACGACGACTACGCGTCGCGTCTGAGCCCCCGTCTGTCGTTTCTGGTGCGGCCCGCGCCGGCATGGCGCATCCGCGCGTCGGCGGGCAGCGGCTTCAAGGCGCCCGATTTCAGGCAGCGGTATCTCAGCTTCACGAACGCCAGCTCCGGCTACAGCGTCTTCGGCGCGACACAGCAAAACGAGGGGCTGGCGCGACTGGACGCGGCCGGACTCCTGGCGGAAATCTACGTGGACCCGACGGGGGCTCGACCGCTTTCGGCCGAGCGTTCCATGGCCTACAACGCCGGCGTCGCGCTGACCCTCTCGCCGGCCGTGGAGGTCGAAGTCGGCGTTTTCCACAACGACGTCCGCGATCTGATCGAAACCCGCCCCATCGCCCAGAAGACGAACGGCTCGTACGTCTACGGCTACATCAATCTGAACCGCATCTACACCCGCGGCGCCCAGCTCGAGATGACCGCCCGGGCCGGCGACCGACTCCGGTTCACCGCCAGCTATCAATTGCTCCAGGCGCGTGATCGCGCGGTGCTGGATGCCATCGACGCCGGGCAGTTGTTCGGGCGGACGCTGGCCGGCCGCGACTACCGGCTGGAGCGATCCGATTACCAGGGTCTGCTCGGTCGATCCACCCATTCCGGCACCCTCTCGGCGTCCGTCGCGATGCCGGGTCCCGGCCTCCATCTCACCCTGCGTTCCGTGCTCCGGAGCCGGTATGGCTACCGCGACCTCGACGGGAACGCCGTTTCGAATCTCGACGAGGAGTTCGTGACTGGCTACGCCCTCTGGCACGCGACCCTCTCCCGAGACTGGCCATTGCCCCATGGCTACACGCTGACCGCCCAGGTCGGCGTCAACAATGCGCTGGACGTCGTGCGTCCGGAGCAGCTTCCCTCGCAGCCCGGCCGCACCGTGTTCGCCGGCCTGTATATCGCCCTGTAAGCACCTTAAGAACCGCATACCTCATGCCGTACCCCATACATCGACCCCTGGCGCTCCTCCTCGCGGCCGCGATCCTCGCCGGCTGCGACAGCGCCGAACCCGACCCCGCAGGTCCGCTGCCCGTCGCGACCCTCACGGATATCGCCGCGGACCCGACGACCGGCCGCGACCCCCAGACGGGCGCCCCCATCGCGTCGGGACGCTACACCCTGGTCAGCCTGCGCACGGGCGACATCGTGCTCGCCTCGTCCGAAACCGACCGCGCCGATTCCGCCTCCACGGCCTGGGATCTGGGATTCCAGGGGACGAACATCATCGTCAACGGCGGCGCCAGCGGACCCGGCCAGGGTGCGGCGGTGCTGCAGACCGCGCTGTTCGACGAGGTGGTGCAGGCGCCGGCGGACACGGAACTGCGTGTCGACGGTCTCGCGTCGTGCCCGACTGCTACGGGCGATCCAGGCCCGTCCTTCGCCATCTGCCCGGGGGCGGGCAACGGGTGGTACGCCTACGATCCGGCGGCGAACCGCATCACGCCCATCGCCGGCCGAACCCTCGTGGTTCGCACGGCGGACGGCCGGTTCGCCAAGGTGCGGATCCTGAGCTATTACCAGGGCAACCCGCCGGTCGACCAGATCACGGCGCAGACCCCCTCGCGGTACTACACCCTCGAGTACGTTTTCCAGGAAGACGGTTCGCGTACCCTCACCTCGGAATGATCCCCTCACAACCCCACAGCTCACAGGAAGACCGATGAAACGATGGATGTTTGTAGTGGCGGCGTTGGCCTGCACCCCGCTCGTCGCGCCGGCGCAGCAGCGGCATTGCGGCGTGCTGGTGATGGCGCACGGCGGAGCGCCCGACTGGAATGCCGCCGTCGAAACGGCCGTGGCGCCCCTCCGCGCCCGGCAGCCCGTCTCGCTCGCTTTCGGGATGGCGGATCCGGCCACGCTGCGCGCGGCGGTGCAGGAGCTGGGCGATGCCGGCGTGCCGTGTATCGCGGTGGTGCGGCTGTTCATGTCCGGCGCCTCGTTCCTCCATCAAACCGAGTATCTGCTGGGATTGCGTCCCGACCCGCCGGCGTTTTTTATGAACCACGGCGCCCCCGGCGGTCATAGCAGTCACGCGGCCCCCCCGCCGATCGCCGTCGACGCCGAGGTGCTGCTCGGCCTGGAAGGGTTGCTCGACGATCTCTCGATGGGGGCCATCCTGGCCCGTCGGGCCGCCAGCCTGAGCGTCGATCCCGCCTCCGAATCCATCCTCATTCTCGCGCACGGCCCCGGCGACGACGGGGAGAACGAACGGTGGCTCCATCAGATGGATCGCATGGCGGACAGCATCCGCGCGACGCGTCCGTTCCATCGCGTGGAGGTGCATACGCTCCGGGAGGACTGGCAGGACAAGCGAGCCGCTTCCGAGGCGCGCATCCGATCGTTCGTGAAACAGGAGACCGCCGCCGGCCGGCATGTGCTGGTGGTGCCCTTCCGCCTTTCCGGCTTCGGGCCCTATGCGGAGGTGCTGGAAGGATTGACGTACACCGCCGACGAGCGGGGCCTGCTGCCGGATCCGGCGATCACCGACTGGATGCGCCGGCAGGCCGCTTCGCTCCAGGGGCATGCGCCGGACTATCAGGCCGAGATCCGCTGATCCCTCCGACAGCCCGATCCCACCTAAACGAAAGCCCTCGCCGCAACGTCGCGGCGAGGGCTATTCGCGTTCTCAGTCGGCGAAAGACGCTACTTTCGGTACCAGGCGAACTGCATAAAGAAGTCGTGCAGGGCGTCGGCCACCTTGGTGGCGCCCTGTTCGGACGGATGCTGGTTTTCGCCGTTCGCGCCCTGGAAGTCGGTCTTGTCCCAGAAGATGCCGCTGCCGTTCGGTGTGAGGCCGTTCGCCCACAGGTACGGCCCCCATCCCATCCACGGCGCGCCGGGAAGCTCGCCGTTTTTCCATCGCTCGATGGCCGCGTTCGTCGCGAAGCCGCCCTCGTAGGAGATGGGCTCGCCGCGGGCCCCCTGCTTCTCTTCGACCACGTAGCCGCCGTAGATGCGGCTCGTGTTGAAGATGGCCTGGACCGACGGGAATTCGTCGCCGATTTTCTGGGCCAGCGCGCCGATGTTGTTCGTCAGGTCGTAATAGTCGGCGTCGGGGCTCGGCAGGGTGATGCCGTCCGCCGTGAACTGGTCGGCGTTTTTCGCCCAGATGACCTTCACCTGGTCGAGCGAGTACTTCTTCTCGATGTTGTCCTTGCACTTGGACCAGAGCGTCTGTTCGCTCAGCCAGTTTTCGAGGGCGCTGCCGGCGACCGCACAGTTCACGAGTTCGATCTGGGTCGACACATCCTGGTGGCCTTCATACAGGGAGATGAACCGGTCGAACTCCTGGAGCCCGTTGCTCATCGAGATGGCCACGATGACGATCTTCCCGTTCGTCGCCGTCACGGTCGGGACGCCGTTGTCGACCAGCCCGCCCTTGAGGCCATAATAGGTGTCGTTGGGCCCCATGAGGTCCAGCGCGATCATCTCGTTGCTGGTGCCGCCGGCGTCCGTCGTGAAGCTGAAGACTTCCGACCACTCGCTGCTGGCGCCGCCGTTTTCCGACTGTACGCGCCAGTAGTAGGTCGTCGACGCCACCAGGCCGTTGATCGTGTAGCTCGTCCCGGCAAGGCCGCTCTGCTCGTATGCAACCGAATTAAAGGTGGATGAAGTCGACACCTGGGCGTGATAGGTGGACGCGGATGCTTCGGACTGCCACGTGAGCGCGACGGCGGCGAGCGAGATGCCGGTCGCGCCGTTTTGCGGAGCGGACAGGGCCGGCGGCATCAGAGTCGCGGAGCCGGCTGTCGTGAAGCTGAAGGCGGCGGACCAGTCGCTGTAGGTGCCGCCGTCCTCGGTGCGGGCGCGCCAGTAGTAGGTCGTGGCGTCGTTGAGCGCCGGCAGCGCGAGGCTCGTGCCGGGTACGCCTTCCTGATCCACCACCTGCGTGGCAAACGAGGGCAGCGTGGAGACCTGCACGTGGTAGCCGGTCGCGCCGGCCGCCGCCGACCACATCAGCACCGCGTTCGCCGCATCGATGCCGGAGGCGCCGTTGGCGGGTGCGGACAGTTCGGGCGGCGCCAGCGACGCCGATCCCTGCGTGGTGAAGGCGAAGGGCGTCGACCACGCACTCGTCATCGCGCCATCGGAGGCGCGGACGCGCCAGAAGTGCTGGGTGCCCGCGTCGAGGTTGTCCACCGTGTAGGCCGTTTGCGTCAGGCCGCTCTGGTCGATCGACGGCGCGGCGAAGTCGGCGTTCGTGGCCACCTGGAGCTGGTAGCTGGTGGCCCCGTCCACGGCCGACCACTGGAGGTTCACGTCGAACGGCGTGTTGGTTTCGCCGTTGGCGGGCGACGTCAGCGCGGGCGGCGTGAGGCCGGCCGGCGTTTCGGTGGTAAAGCTGAAGGCGATGGACCAGGCGCTCAGGATCGTGCCGTCGCTGGCCTGCGCGCGCCAGTAATACGTGGTGCCGGGTTCGAGCGCCGGCAGCAGATAACCCGTTTCCGGCACCTCGGCGGCCTGGATCTCGACGCTCGAGAAATCGGCCTGGGTCGACACCTGGATGGCATAATTCGTCGCTCCGGTGACGGCCGTCCACCCGAGCGCGGCGCCTTCGATCGGGATGTTGGACGCCCCGTTGGCCGGCGTGGTCGGCTCGGGCGCCGTCAGCGAGACGGCGTCGGCGGCGGTGGCGAAACTGAACGGCGTCGTCCAGTCGCCCACGTCGAGCCCGATATGGCCGCGCACCCGCCAGTAGTAGGTCGTCCCCGCGGCGAGGTCCGAGGTGACGAAGGCGTTGCTGACCGAGCCGACACTCTGGCGGTCGATCACGTCGAACGTACTGGTGAGCGCCAGCTGGATGTCGTAGCCCGTCGCGCCTTCGATGGCGGTCCAGCTCATCGCTACGGCCTCGGTGGGGAGGTTCGTGGAGCCGTTCGACGGGGTGAGCAGAACGGGGGTGGGCACGGGAGACGGGTCGGCCTCGGTGGCGAAGTGGAAGGTGGCGGACCAGTTGCCCGTGACGCCGTCGGTCGTGGCGCGGATGCGCCAGTAATACGTGGTGCCCAGCGCGAGATCGGTCAGCGTGAACGCCGGCGTCGCGATGTTCTCCACCTGGAGCGCGACGGTGGAGAAGTCGGCGGCGGTGGAGAGCTGCGCCGTGTAGGATGTCGCGCTGGCGACGGTCTGCCAGACGAGCGCCAGGGTGGAGGCGGACACCTCGGTGGCGCCGTCGGCCGGCGCCGTGAGGATCGGCGACGGCGGCACGCCGCTGCTGACGGCGGACAGGGGCAGGTCGACCCGCTCGCCGTCGGTGATGTCGCGTTCCTGGACCATCGTGAGGTACCCGTCGCGCTGGGCTTCGATGCGCACGCCGATCACGCTCTGGGCGCTGCGCGACGCGGGGGCGGCGCTGCCACGCGCGAGCGGCGCCTCGCCGCCCTGGATTCGGGCGCTCGCCGGCACGCCGGCGCCGCCGCCGACCTTGATGAGCTGACCGCTCACCGCGCCGTGTTCGCCGGTAAACCGGTAGAGGTAGAGGCCGGCCTGCAACCCGCTCATGTCGAGCGCGATTTCGTGCGCGCCGGCAGGCAGCGTTTCGGTGATGTCGGGCATGGCGGCCCGGCCCAGGATGTCGTACAGCGCGAAATGCACCTGCTGGGGCGTGTCGATGCGGAAGGGCAGGGCGGTGCGTCCGAGCACCGGATGCGGGAACGGGGTGTCGACGGCGAAGCCGGACGGGAACGCGGCGTCGTCCTCCGTGCCGGTTCCAATGCGGGTCGGCACGGCGAGACGCGCGCAGCCCGTCGCATCGGTAAACGCCGTGGCGGATGGCTGCGTCTGGTATCGCGCCAGGACGAAGGACTGTTCGAGCGGGCTCGACGTCTCGGCGTCCATCGTGCAGACGGTCACGAACACGTCTGCGTTCTGCGCTTGCGCGCGGGTGACGGTAGCGGTAGAAATGAGGCCGGTGAGGGCAAGGGCGAACAGGGAGGAGCGGAGGGATCGGGGGAAACGGGTTGTCAGACGTGATTTCACGGACAGCCGCGACCGATCAACGCACGTTGCGGTCTCTGGAGTCATCATGGTTTCGAGCGAGGGATAGCGATGTGATAGGGGGAGGAGGGGTAAGAGGCCGCTTTCAAACGATGTGCCAAGCGAAGAACCGCTCGTTTGGGCGGCAACGGGCCTTGCCGGCGTGCAGGATACAGGTTTTGGCGTATCATTCTGAGTGTGGCAACGGCGGATCGGTACCAGCGGGGGCGCTTCGGATATCGCATGCGCCGGATCGGGCGCGCTTCACGGATGGCCGGGCCGGCGGGAGGCGCAGAGCGGCCGGCGGGAGGGGAGCGGCGTGCTTGGGTCTTTCTGGCCGGCGTTTTGTTACGCGGTGGTGCACATCGGGACGTTCAAGGCATCCCCCTCCTCGTCAGGCGAGTCCTCGCAATCGGCTCCTCGGTGAGAAATGAATGAGGTGGGTAGCCAGAGGCCCGATTTAGCCGGATATGCGTGCGGTTAATCTGTTTTTTGCGGAACACAGCACCACGCGCTGGCTTCAACCCTTTACCCGTTTTTTCCACGCGTCATCGGTCTACCAACCATGCTGGGCATCCTAGGCGAACTCTTACTCATTCTCGCATTTCTTGCATGCGGCATTTCGGGCGTGAGTTACTTCATGGCGGTCCGTCGTCCGCTTGAAGACGCGCAGTGGCGGTGGTTGGGGCGGACCGCATGGAAGGTGGTCGCTTTCGCCGGCTTTGCCGCCGCGCTCATCCTTTCGCGGCTCATCTTCACCCATCAATTCCAGTACGCGTACGTCTGGCAGCAGTCGTCCCGCGACCTGCCCACGCACTTTCTCGTGTCGTCGTTCTGGGCGGGCCAGGAAGGGTCGTTCCTGTTGTGGATCGTGTTGATGGGGTTCATGGGCCTCTCGCTGATTCGCTGGGGCGGTCGCGACTACGAGCCGGCCGTGATGGCGGTGGTCTCCTTCTGCCAGATCTTCCTCATCTCGATGGTGGTGGGGCTGAAATTCGGTTCGCTGACGGTAGGCGCCTCGCCGTTCATGACCATCTACGAGAAATTCCCCAATACGCCGGAGGGCTTCATCCCGCCGGATGGGAGCGGGTTGAACGACCTCCTGCAGAATTACTGGATGGCCATCCATCCGCCAACGCTGTTTCTCGGCTTCACCGCGATGATCGCGCCGTTCGCCTTCGCCATCGCGGCGCTGTGGCTGCGCAAGTACACCAGCTGGGTGCGGCCGGCGCTGCCGTGGACGATTTTCGCCAACATGGTGCTCATGGTCGGCATCGCGATGGGCGGCTACTGGGCGTATGAAACCCTGTCGTTCGGTGGCTACTGGGCGTGGGACCCCGTCGAAAACTCCTCGCTGGTGCCGTGGCTCGTTGGGGTGGCGGCCCTGCACATGATGATCGTGCAGAAACGCAGCGGCGCGTCGCACAAGGCCGCGCTGTTTCTGTGTATCCTGGCCTTTATGCTGGTCGTGTACTCGACCTTCATGACGCGCAGCGGCATCCTGGGCGACGTGTCGGTGCACTCGTTCGTCGACCTCGGGCTGTATCTCCAGCTGGTGATCTGGATCCTGGCGATGGCGGTGGTCGGTTTCGGGCTCTTCATCCTGCGCTACCGGGAGCTGCCGACGCCGGAAAAGGAGCCGAACGTGCTGTCGCGCGAGTTCATGATCTTCGCCGGCGCCCTGTTGCTCAGCGCCGTCGCCCTGGTCGTCATCCTGGGCACGAGCGCACCGATCCTCGGCCGGCTCTTCCGCGACAGCCCGTCGGCGGTGGCGATCGAGTTCTACAATGTGTGGACGCTACCCCTGACCATCGGCTTCATGTTTCTTGCCGGCCTGGGGCAGCTGTTCTGGTGGAATAAGATGTCGGTCGATACGGTGAACGCCGTCCTCCTCCGCCCCGTCGTGCTGTCGGTCATCAGCACCGTCGCCGTATTGATCTTCACGCCGTTCGTCGAGCGGACCACCGTGCTGGCCGACGCCGGCGCCGCCGCCTCGTCGGGCCTTTTCGAGGCCGGCATGTTCTCCGGCCTGGGGGCGTTCTGGCAGGTGTACGGCGAGGGCATCCAGCTGCTGATGCTGGTCTTCGTGTCGTTCTTCGCGCTGTACGGCAACGGACAGGTGTTGTGGCGGATCGGGCGCGGCAATCTCCGGATGGCCGGCGGCGCCATCACCCACGTGGGCATGACCATCATGATCCTGGGCATCATCGCGTCGAGCAGTTTCGACAACCTGCTGTCCGACCCGGGGCGCGAGAACTTCATCCTCTCCCGCGGCGAGTCGCGGACGGTGGACGGCTATACGATGACCTATGTCGGCTCGGAACTCAACGAGCTGGGCCGGGCGCATTACATCATGGACGTGACCGACGCCCGCGGGCGCTCCTTCACGCTCAAACCGGTGGTCTACAAGAGCAACAAGGACCAGTGGATCCAGCATCCCGACGTCAAGATGTTCTATGAGCGCGACCTCTTCCTGGCCGTCTCGCCGAACGTGATGTTCGAGACGGAAGAGCAGAGCCAGGAGATGGGCGGCGCCATCACGCTCGGCCGCGGCGAGAGCCGGACCCTGGGCAGCGAGGACTATCGCATCACGTTCAAGAATTTCGATACGAACGTCGATTCGGACCTCGTGCCGGATTCGAGCGCCATCGCCGTGGCGGCCGTGGTCGACATGACGAATCTGAAGACCGGCGAGACCCACGAGCTGCGCCCGATCTACATCGTGATGTCGGATGGCCGCCAGCAGTATGTCCAGAACCGGATGAACGAGTGGAATGTGGCCGTCACGTTCTCGGGCATGAATGTGGATAACGGCAGCGCCAACTTCGTGGTGGAAGGCGTGCGGATCGCCGCGGAGGACTGGGTGGTCATCCAGGCGCATGAGAAACCCTTCATCAACCTCGTCTGGCTCGGGCTTTTCATCCTCACGGGGGGCTTCGCCGTGTCCATGGTTCGGCGCATGAAAGAACAGCAGGCATCGCTCGCTCGCGCCTAAGATTAGCGACCGCAACGATCGAGGTTCGGGGTACAGGGAAGGGCTTTCTCTGTACCCCGAACCTTTTTATGAAACTCCAACGCTTATTTAATAGGCTATATACACTGCCGATAACGAACCCAGGATCACACTTAAGCTGGGTTCAAGCATGAGCGAGTACAAAAACGGCACAACCAACGAAGGGTCGGGCATGGCGCCATGGCAAATAGCCGCGCTGGAGCAGACTCTCAAGAAAAACAAGCAGCTGGACATGCTCACGAAAGTGATGAATGCGGCGGGCAACCCGACGCGCATGTCCATTCTCTACCTCCTCTGGAGAAACGGCGAGGTTCGCGTGAACGACCTCGCGAGCATCCTGCGATTGACCTCTCCGGCCATTTCGCAGCAGCTGAAAAAACTACGCGGCCAGTCCCTCGTCGATTTCCGACGCGATGCGCAGACCGTGTATTACCGACTCAACCTGGAATCGGCATTCGTCCAGCATTTCCTCATCCGCTTTTTCGAGCAGGAAATGCTGTATCGGGAGCTGACACCGCCTGATTCGGCTGGAAAATAACCACGTAACTCGGCAGGACCCGGCAGAGTGACGTTTACATACATGACCCATGAAGCGTCCAGGCCTTCAGCCTGGACGTTTTCATTTACAGGAGAGCGAGCCGCCGGCGGCGTTCAAGTTTTTCCGAGAAGCGACGATACCCCATCACGAACGCCCTTGGTGGGCATTCGCTGACACTTGACGGTTTCGCACTTTCCCGGTCAACCCGATGTACATCCTCCTCGCCGAAGACAATCCTGTGAATCAGAAGGTGGCCCTTCGCATGCTCAATCGTCTGGGCTATGAAGCCGATATCGCTCAGAACGGCCGCGAGGCCGTCGAAGCGCTGGAGAAAAAGGCCTACGACGTCATCTTGATGGACATGCAGATGCCCGAGATGGACGGGCTGGAGGCGTCTCGGTGCATCGTCGAGAAATATCCCGAGGGCCAGCGTCCGTTTATCATCGCGCTGACCGCCAATGCGATGCAGGGCGACAAGGAGCGGTGCCTGGCCGCCGGCATGAACGACTACATCAGCAAGCCCATCCGGATCGAAGACCTGAAAGAGGCGTTCGCCCGCGTGCCCGTTCGCGACAACGGCGAGGCCGCGCCGGCGGAAGGTGAAGCCGCTCCGGAAAATTCGGTGCTCGACTACAGCGTGCTGAAGGAGCTGATGGAGATGCTCGGCAACGATTTTTCGTTCGCGGCAGGCCTCATCAGCGATTTCCTGGAAGATGGCGAGGAACTGGTGAACAGCACGCGCGCCTCGCTCGAGACCGGCGACGCCGAGGAGTTCATGCGGGCGTCGCATACGCTGAAGTCCAGCGCCGCCACCTTCGGGGCGATGACGGTGTCGCGCCTCTGCAAGGAGGTCGAGGAGATGGGCCGGACCGGCAACCTGGGCGAGGAAGCGGCCGACCGGACGACGGCGCTCGAAGAAGCCTACCAGCTCGCGAAACAGGAGCTGGAGCACTACATCGCGACCCAGCTGGTCGGGCAATAAGAATCAGATTTCAACGACGGCCTGTTGCGCATAGCGCTGTCCCGCGGGCGTGAGCCCGAGCAAATCGCCGGTTTGATGTATCAAGCCGGCGTTTCGCGCATACCGCACCACCCGCCGCGCATAGTCGTTCGCCCAGCCCAGATGCTCCTCGAGATGGCCGACCCGGCATTCGCGCTGGGCATCGGGCGTGTCTTCGTGGGTGGCCAGGTGGATCGTGAGCATCTTGGCCGCAAAGTCGAGCCGCTGCCGGCGCATCCGGAGCGCGATCGCCACCAGTCCCCGATCCGGCGCGAACAGAAAGGCCCCGAGGAATGCGATGCCGGCCATGGTCGCCATCGAGCCGGCGATGGACGTGTCGAACGCAAAGGCGAGCCAGTATCCGGCCACCGCATCGACACACGCGATGCCCACGCCGAGGCCGAGCATGCGCGAGAGCCGGTCCGCCAGCAGGAAGGCCGTAGCCGGGGGGGCGATCATGAGGGCGACCACGAGGATGGAGCCCACGGCATCGAAGGCGCCCACGGCGGTCACGGAGACCAGGCCCATCAGGACGTAGTGGAGTACCGCCGGCGCAAAGCCCAGGCTGGCGGCCAGCCCCGCATCGAACGTGGCCAGCTTCAACTCCTTGTAGAAGAGCGCGATAAAGAGCGCGCTGACGGTCAGGATGATCGACATCACCCAGAGTGCCCTCGGGCCCAGGTCGTATCCGCCCAGGGACAGGCGGTCGAACGGGGCGAAGGCGAGCTCGCCGAGCAATACGGCGTCGGTGTCGAGGTGGACGCTGCCGGCGAAGCGGGCGATCAAGATAACGCCCACGCTGAACATCACCGGGAAGACGAGCCCGATGGCGGTATCCTCGTGAACCAGGCGCGTCCGATGGATGAGTTCGACGACCACGACCGTGAGCAAGCCCGTCAGGGCGGCCGCGACGATGAGAAACGGGCTGTTGAGATCGCCGGTGATAAAAAAGGCGACGACGATGCCGGGCAGGATGGCGTGGCTGATCGCGTCGCTCATCATGGCCATGCGACGCAGCACGAGAAACGTGCCCGGCAGCGCGCACGCGGCGGCCACGACGACCGCGATCAGCTGGATTTCGAGTTGCTCGGCGCTCATACGGTCGGCCCCTCGTCGTCCGGTGTGGCAGAAAGCCGCGCCAGCGCGCGTTGCGCCTGGGCGACGCCTTCGGGCGTGAGCGACCAGCGGAGCGCGTCCACCCGCCGGGCCCATCCTCGATCCGCGAGCCGGTGCAGGCTGTCCCGGGTATTGGCCGACAGCTCGTTCATGACGTTGAGCACGCTTTCGTCATGGGGATGCGACTTTCGTTCGTGCTGGACGGCCAGGGCGTAGAGATCCAGCAGCACCGCATCCAGGTTGAGCCGGCGCGCGTTCTGCCGGCCGCGCCACCAGCGCCACGTCAGCCCGCGCTTTGGGGCGAAAAAGAGCGACAGGGCCATCACGCTGCCCATGCAGACGACGATGGTGGGGCCCGTTGGCACCCGCGCGCCCGTGCTGCTGATGAAGGCCCCGACCAGCCCTGCCGCCGCGCCGAAGACGGCGGCCAGCGTCACCATGATCCCCAGGCGGTCCGTCCATTGCCGTGCCGCCGCCGCCGGCGCGATGACCATGGCGCTCATCAGGACGACGCCCACGGTCTGCAGGCCGATCACGATGGCGACGACCAGCAAGCTGGTCAGCAGGATGTCGAAACCCCGCATCGGAAGCCCGAGGCTGCGGCCGAATTCGGGGTCGAAGGCGAGCAGCTTGAAGGGCCTCCAGAACAGCAGCAGCAGCCCCAGCGCCGCGAGGCCGAGGACGCCCATCACGATCAGATCCTCTTCCACCAGGGCCGCGGCCTGGCCGAACAGGAAGGCGCTGAGGCCGGCCTGCTGGGCGTTGGGCATCTGCTGGATCACGGTCAGCAGGACGAGCCCGAGCCCGAAGAAAACGGACAGCACGATGCCGAGCGCGCTGTCGTAGGGGATCCGGGTGGTCTGGGTGACGGCGAGGACGAACAGGGTGGCGAGGAGGCCGGCGATCAGCGCGCCGGCGATCATCACGGCGGGGATCTTGGCGCCCGTGAGGAGAAATCCGATGGCGATGCCGGGCAGGGCCGCGTGCGAGATGGCGTCGCCGAGCAGGCTCTGCCGGCGGAGCACCGCGAAGGTGCCCAGCGCCCCGCTGACCAGGCCGAGCAGCGCGGAGCCCATGGCCACGGTACGAAAGGTGTAGTCGCTCAGAAAGTCCAGCATGACACGATCTCGTCAGGACTCCATCGAAGGCGCTTTGGTGCGGGCGAAGTTCACAAAACCGACGCGCCCCCCGTAGGTCAGACGCAGATTTTCTTCGGTGAACACGGTGTCTACCGGGCCGCTCCCGATGCAGCGGATGTTCAGCAGCATCACCTGGTCGAAGTAGTCGGCGACCGTCTGGAGGTCGTGATGCACGACCAGCACCGTCTTGTTCTGCGCGCGCAGCCCCTGCATGAGGGCGACGATGGCGCGTTCGGTGGTGGCGTCGACCCCCTGGAAGGGTTCGTCCATCAGGTAGAGGTCGGCGTTTTGCACCAGCGCGCGGGCCAGGAAAACGCGCTGCTGCTGTCCGCCCGAAAGCTGGCTGATCTGCCGGCTTGCGAAGGCCTCCATGCCCACCTGTTCGAGCGCCGTCATCGCCTTGATCCGCTCCGCGCTGCCGGGCCGGCGAATCCAGCCCATCGCGCGGTACATGCCCATCATCACGACGTCCAGGACGCTGGCCGGGAAGTCCCAGTCCACGCTGCCTCGTTGCGGCACGTAGGCGACGCGCTCACGCTGCTTCGCGTAGGGCTGGCCATAGATGCGCACCTGGCCGGCCGCCGTACGGAGCAATCCCAGGATCGCCTTGATCAGGGTGGTCTTGCCGGCGCCGTTGGGGCCCACGATGGCCATCAGGACGCCGGGCGGCACGGTGAGGTCGATGTCCCACAAAACCGGTTTGTCGCGGTAGGCGACCGTGAGATCGTGTACGGAGATGGCGGGTTCGCTGGCTTGCATGGCGAGGAGGATGAGCGTCGTGGGGCTATCGGGCAGCAGGATGGAGCGCGCCGGCGACCGTTTCGATGTTGTAGCGGACGGTTCCGATGTACGTTCCTTCGGGGCCGTTCGGGTCGCCCAGCGCATCGGAATACAGGGATCCGCCGATGTCGACCCGGTATCCGCGCGACTCCACCGCGGCGCGCACCGCCTCGATGCCGCGCGGCGAAACGGACGATTCCACGAACATCGCGGGGATTTTCCGGGACGCCACGAGGTCGGCCAGGGTCTGGACATCCGCCGTGCCGGCTTCGGTGGCCGTGCTGAGGCCCTGGAGCCCGTGTACCTCGAAGCCGTACGCGCGCCCGAAATAGCCGAACGCGTCGTGCGACGTGATCAGCACACGCTGCTGCTCGGGCACCGTCGCCGCGAGGCTGTCGACATAGGCATGAAGGGACGCCAGCTGCCGCTCGTAGGCGTGGCCGTTGGTCGCATAGGTATTCGCGTGCGCAGGATCCAGATCCGACAGCACATCGACGAGCTGGGCCGCGACGCGCATCCAGAGCCGCACATCAAACCAGACGTGCGGATCGTAATTGCCCGCAAACACCGGCGTCGCGATCCGCATCGAGTCGGGGATGGCCTCCTCCGCCAGCGCGGCCGTCCGGATGGCGCGGTGCTGCATCTGTTCGAAGACTTCGGTCATCTTGCCTTCGAGGTGCAACCCGCTGTAGAGGATGATGTCGGCCTCGGCCATGCGGCGGACGTCGCCCTCGCTGGCTTTGTACAGGTGGGGGTCGACGCCGGGGCCCATCAGGCCTTCCACCTCCACGCGCTCCCCGCCGATCTCCCGGGTGAGGTCCGCGATCATGCTCGTCGTGGCGACGACGCGAATCGGCCGGCCGGCGAGGTCTTCAGGCGCGCCGGTCGTGGCGGGCCGGCAGCCGGCGAGGGTGAGTATCAGGAGGGCCGCCAGCACGATGCGCGGTGCGCGCCGGGCGGTCGGTTTCGGGCAGGGCATTCGGGCGTCAACCATACAACAGCAGCTCCGCAAGGGCGTCAGGGGAAAAGGTGACTTCCATATCTCCGTGTATTCCATCTTCAAGGTTTAGTTTCAGCTAATAAAAAAGTTTTACAAAGGATGTAGGCCCATAAAAAAAGGAGCTGCCAGGCCGGCAGCTCCTTTTCCTTTCGCAAGATGAGGTGGCGCGTTGGGGGCGCCAGATGCCCGGAGATCGCCGGGCAGCGCGCATCCAGGATCAAACGACCCGGCGCCCGGATCGGCCGATCATTCGACCCATTCGGCGACGAACACGTTCGTATCGCGGCTGGGCGGGCCCAGCGTGCGGTTGGAGGCGAAAGCGAGGTACTTGCCGTCGGGCGAGAACATCGGAAACGCATCGAAGGTGCCCGAGTGCGTGATCTGGGTCAGGTTCGAGCCATCCATATCGATCATGAAGACGGCGAACTGCCGGCCGCTTTCGGTGTCGTGGTGATTCGAGCTGAACAGGATCCGCTTACCGTCCGGATGGAAAAACGGCGCCCAGTTGGCGCCCGGGAGGTCGGTCACCTGGCGGACGTTGCTGCCGTCGTTATTGGCGACGAAGACGTTGAGCGATTTGGGCTCGACGAAGCCGTCGGCGAGGAGGTCTTTGTAGACGTCGGCGTCTTCGCCGGTGGGACGGCTGGCGCGCCAGACGATCTGCGAGCCGTCGGGCGAAAAGAAGGCGCCGCCGTCGTAGCCGAGCGTGTTCGTCAGCTGGAGCAGGTCGCCGGTGGCGAATTCATAGCGCCACAGCTCGAGGTCGCCCGAGCGGGTGGATGTAAAGATCGCATACCGTCCGTCCGGCGATACGGTGGCTTCGGCGTCGTACCCGTCGCCGCCGATCAGCACGTGCGCCTCGCTGCCATCGGCGGGGCGGACATAGATGTCGTAGGTGTCGTAGATCGGCCAGACGTAGCGGCCGGCGGGGAAGGCGGCCGGGGCCGGGCAGGCCGGATTGGCGGCGTGTGTCGAGGCATAAAGCACACTGCCGTCGGGCATGAAGTAACTGCACGTCGTGCGCCCGGTGCCGTTCGATATTTCCTTGTAGGTCGACCCGTCGGCATAGTTGGATCCGTCGACATTCAGCACAAAAATCTGATCGCAGCCCTGGCTGTTGATGGCGCTCCAATCGCTCTGGAACGTGAGTTGTTTGCCGTCGTAGCTCCAGTAGGCCTCGGCGTTGTTTCCGCCGAACGTGAGCTGCCGGATATTGCGCAGATGGGTTTCACCGTCGAAACGGAGAGAGTCTGCAGCGCGATCATAGGTGTCGACCGGGGCTGCCGGCTCGGGCGGTGAACAGGCGGAAAGCAGGGCGATCGGGAGCAGGAAGATCGCCAGGAATCCTCCGGGCCGATGGGTCGGTTGCATGGGCATGATCTATGATGGGGTGTTGTTCGTACAGGAGAGTGCGTGTTTGGCAGATGTGAAAAGGAGAAAACGCCCTTTGGTTTCAGTAAAGCACGCCATTTTGGCATTTATTGATGGAGGCGGTTCGGGCAGAGCCGTGGTATGCTATGCAGTACGATGTTATCGATTTTGAATCGGAAGTGATCGAGGCGAGTTACGAGATGCCCGTGCTCGTCGATTTCTGGGCGCCCTGGTGCGGCCCGTGCCGGATGCTGGGGCCGATCCTGGAGCGCCTGGCCACCGAGCAGCGCGATCGCTGGAAACTGGCCAAGCTGAACACGGACGAGCAGCCGGAGCTGTCGATGCAGTTCGGCATCCGCGGCATCCCGGCGGTGAAGCTGTTCTCGAAGGGGCAGGTGGTGAGCGAGTTTGTCGGCGCCAAGCCCGAGCACGAAATCCGGCAGTGGCTGGACGCGTCGATTCCGTCCGAGGAGCGCCAGGATCTGCTGACGGCGCAGCAGTTGCTGCAGGCCGGCGACGTGGCGAGGGCCGAAGAGGTGCTCGATGTGCTGCTGCAGCACCACCCGGATCACGGCGAGGCGCGGCTGCTGCTTGCGCAGATCGTGGCCGGCCGCGACATTGACGAAGCCGCGCGCCTCGTCGAGGGCGTGGAGCCCTCCGATGCGGCGGCGCTTCAGTTTGTCGAAGGCATCGTCCTGCTCGCGAACATGCGCCGGCAGGCCGGCGAGCCGGCGTCGATGCCGGAGGGCATCGCCCGGCCCGAGTACCTGCAGGCCGTCGAAGCGCTCGCCTCCGGCGATCTGGATGCCGCGCTGTCCCGCTTCATCGCCGTCATCATGAAAGACCGCTACTACCTCGACGACGTCTCACGCAAGGCCTGTGTCGCCCTCTTCGGCGTCCTCGGTCCGCACCACCCCCTGACGCGCAAACATCGCCGGATGTTTGAAATGGCGTTGTATTGAGGGGGAGCGCCCGTTGGGCGGGACATGAGCGCCCAACGGGCGCGGTCATGGCGCCCTTTGGGCGCGGTCATTGGGCATGAACGGCCGTGGGCCGTGTCATGAGCGCCCTTCGGGCGCGGTCATTGGACATTGGTCATCGGGCACGATTCATGGGGAACCTGCCTGGAGCGACGCGTTCGTCCAGTGTCCAGTGTCCAGTGTCCAGTGTCCAGTGTCCAGTGTCCAGTGTCCAGTGTCCAGTGTCCAGTGTCCAGTGTCCAGTGTCACACCACCTTCGGCGTTGGGATTGGGACGATGAAGCGGCCGCCGGCTTCGCGGTAGGCGGTTTGCTGGCGCATGATTTCTTCGGCGAAGTTCCAGGCCAGGATCAGGGTGTAGTCGGGACGGTCTTCGAGGAGGTGGGCCGGGGGCAGGATCGGGAGGTGGTTGCCGCCCATGTAACGCCCCTGTTTGTAGGGATTGAGGTCGACCACATAGTCGAGGTAGTTCGTCCCGATGCCGAAATAGCTGAGCAGGGTGGTGGCCTTGGCGGCGGCGCCGTAGCCGGCGATGCGCTTGCCCTCGGCCTTCAGCTGGTCCAGAATCGTTAGCAGCCCGGTGCGGATGCGCTCGATGCGCTCCGCGAAATCGAGGTAGAAGTCGATCCGGTCGACCTTGCGCTCCTGCTCTTCCTTCAGCAGGGTCGTCACCACCGGCTGCACGTTCTCCCGTTTTCCGACGTAGATCCGCAGCGATCCGCCGTGGATGCGGGTGCGCTCGACGTCGTTCAGGAACAGCCCGTGCCGGCGGAAGAGGCGATCCAGCGCCGTCACCGAGAAGTAACACAGGTGCTGGTGGTAGATGGTGTCGAATTCGCCGTGGTCGACGAGATCCACCACATACGGCGCCTCGATCACGGCCTCGCCGGTATCCTTCAGGATCGTCCGGATGCCCTGCACGAAGCCGTTGAGGTCGGGCACATGCGCGAGGACGTTGTTGGCGAGGAAAATATCGGCGCGGTGCCCTTCCTGCACGAGTTCTTCCGCCAGTTCGCGTCCGAAGAAGGTGCAGCGGGTCGGGATGCCGGCTTTCCGGGCGGCCTCTACCGGCGCCTCGGCCGGGTCGATCCCCAGCACGGGGATGCCGCGTTCCGCGAAGTTCTTGAGCATGTACCCGTCGTTGCTGGCGGCCTCGACGACGAGGCTGTCCGGCCCGAGGGGGCGCGTGGCCATGATGTGCTCGGCGCTGCCGCGGAAGTGGGCGACGAGCGACGGCGAGACGGACGAGAAGTACGGGTATTCCGCGTAGAACAGGACCCGGGGATCGACCGTCTCGGCGATCTGCACGAGCGCGGAATCCGGGCAGAACATGAGCGTCAGCGGCGCCAGGATCTCCGGATCGGCGAGCTGGGCTTTCGTGAGCAGCCGGTCGGCGAGCGGGGTCTCGCCGAAGGCGATCACGGGTTGCAGGTTGGTCGAGCCGCTGGCGCGGCACTGGGTCTCTACCCGGTAGAGCGTGGAATCAGACATCTCAGGCGGCCGTGGGCTGGGTCCAGAAAAGCTGGTCGTTGAGGCGGCCAGAGCGAATCAGTTCGTGGAGCTTGGCGAGCCGGCGGTAGCGCGGCCCTTCGAAGTCCTCGGCGCGGAGGCCGATCGCTTTATAGGCTTCGTACAGCTCCTGCGCCCCGCGGCGGACCGTCCATGCCGGCTCGAAGCCCGGCAGGGTCTTGCGGACCTTGTCGCAGTTGACGCGGTAGGTGCGGGTGTCCGGGCCGGCGCCCTCGGCGAAGGCCAGTTCGCACCCGGGCACGGTGTCGCGGACGATTTCGGCGATCTCGCGGATGCGGAAGTTCTCGTCGGTCCGGCCGATGTTGAACGCCTGGTTGTGGACCAGCTCGCGCGGCGCCTTCACCGCTTCGATAAACGCCTTCGAGATGTCGGCGATGTGCACGAGGGGGCGCCACGGGGTGCCGTCGCTCTTCAGGAGCACCTCGCCGGTCGTGAAGGCCCAGGCGACGAGGTTGTTCAGCACGAGGTCGAACCGGATGCGCGGCGAAAACCCGTAGGCGGTCGCGTTGCGCAAGTACGTGGGCGTGAACGCATCGGAGGCCAGTTTGGCGAGGTCCTGTTCGACGAGCACCTTCGAGCGGCCGTACGGCGTCACCGGGTTAAAATCGGCCGATTCGTCGATGTAGTCGTCGCCGGCGGCGCCGTAGGTGCTGCAGGACGACGAGAACACGAAGCGCTCGACGCCGGCGGCCATGGCCAGCTTCGCCAGATGCACCGAAGCCTGGTGGTTGATGTCGTACGTGAGGTCGGGGTTGAAGTCGCCCATCGGGTCGTTCGACAGGCCGGCGAGGTGAAACACGGCGTCGAACCCGTCGAGGTCCGCCGCCTTCACGTCGCGCACGTCCCGGTCGATGGTCGGGATGGTGACGGGCTCGGGGCCGTAGGTCGATTCGTCGAACAGACCGCTGTCCAGCCCGACGACGTCGAATCCTTCCTCGAGCATCATCGGAACGAGGACCGTCCCGATATAGCCTTTATGTCCGGTTACAAGAATACGCATGGTAACGTTGGTTTTATCGTTGCAGGGTGCGCCGGGCGGGTCTCAGTCTTCCCAGATCTTCCACGGCGCGTGGCCTGAATCCCACATGGTTTCGAGAATATGTTTTTCGCGCAGCGTGTCCATGCACTGCCAGAACGAATAGTGTTTATAGGCCATCAACTGGCCTTCCGCGGCGAGGCGCTCCATGGGCGCCTGCTCCCACATGACGTCTCCCTCGATGTAGTCGAAAACGCCGGGCTCCAGCACGAAAAACGCGCCGTTGATCCAGCCTTCGGCCGTCTGAGGTTTCTCGGTGAAGCGGACGACCCGGTTGTCGTCCAGTTCGACGTGGCCGTAGCGCGCCGGCGGACGCACCAGCGTCACCGTAGCCAGCTTGCCGTGGGCCTTGTGAAAGGCGAGCAGATTGTGCAGGTTCACATCGGATACGCCGTCGCCCCAGGTGAGCATGAACGTGTCGTTGCCCAGATAGGGCTCGAGCCGCTTGATGCGGCCGGCCGTGAGCGTCTCGGAGCCGGTGTCGATCAGATCGACGTTCCAGTCCGGGCTCCCCGAGCGGCCGTGGTGGTCGACCTTTCCGCTGCCGAGGTGGACGGTCAGGTTGTCGTGCAGGGAGCAGTAATCGACCATGTACTTCTTGATGACGTCGCCCTTGTACCCGAGCGCCACCACAAAGTCGTTGAAGCCGTAGTGCGCGTAGTGGCGCATGATGTGCCAGAGGATCGGGTGATCGCCGATCTCCACCATCGGTTTCGGCTTGAGCTGGGTTTCTTCGGAAAGCCGCGAGCCCTTCCCGCCGGCCAGGATTGCTACTTTCATATGCAGTGGACCGTCAGGCCGTGATCAGTTGGGGGGTGAGGTTCATGGTGGCCAGCGTCTGGCGAACTTCCTCCTGGTAGATGGCATTCATCAGGATGACGACGTCGGGTTTGTAGGTGGTTAAAAACTCGGGAGGGCGGATTTCCTGCCCGGTGCCCGTGATGAATTTTCCCAGCTTGCGGGGATTGATGTCGATGGCGTAGGCGATGTCCGCCAGCCGGCCCACGGTGTTCAGGAACGTGTTGCCCTTCGAGCCGGCGCCCCAGATCACGGCCCGCCTGCCGGCCGACGCGACGGCGCGAAGCTCGTCGGACCAGCGCGCGATCTTCGCCCGGTAGGCGTCCGCGAAGGCGGCCACGTCGCGGGCCAGGCCCGTCGTGTCGGGCTCCTGCGCCGGCTTCCGTTCAGGCAGCGGGCGCGCCTCGATCGAGAGAAACTGGCCGGCGTACCGCGGCGTCACGCGGAGCACCTCGAAGCCGTTCGAGGCGAAGAGGTAGGCGATCGACTCGGGCGTGTAGTAGCCGCAGTGTTCGTAAATCAGATCCCAGATGGCGTCCTCGCGGAGGGTGGCCATGGTGTTCGGCACTTCCATGTAGACGACCGTGTCCGGCCGGCCGGCGATGGTATCGTGCAGGCTGCGAATGAAGCCGGCGGGGTCGGGGATGTGTTCGAGCACATGCCGGCAATAGACCATCGCCGCGTCGAGGTCGGCGTACGCGGGCGCGTAGGCCGCGCGGGCGATCCGCACGCGGTCCGACACGACGTCGGGGCCGATATAGCTCGGATCGAAGCCGATCCCGTCGCATCCGCCGCGCGCGCAGAGGAGCTTCAGGAAGTCGCCCTGCCCGCACCCGATCTCGACGACCGTGCGATCCTTCAGCGCGTACCGCTCCGCCAGCTCGTCCGCCAGCGCATCGGCGAAGGCCTGAAAGCGCGGAGAGTGGTGGAGCGAGTTTTCGTAGGTGGTCGTGTAGTCGATCCGCGCGGGGTCGAACGCCGCGTTGAAGAGGTGGCCGCAGCGGGTGCAAAAGACGACGTGCAGGTCTCCGAGGACGGCGTTGAGGGCGGACGCTTCGCTGTCGTGCAATTCGTTGCAGAGTACCGGCACCCGATCGATGACGACGACATCGGTCGGGCGGGGGGCGTGACAGACCGGGCAGTTCGACATGGCAATCAGGCGTACTCGGTAATGGGTTCGAGCGCGGGGCGCAGACCGCGCTCGTCGAGACTGCGCCTGATCTCTTCCATGTAGACGGGATTCATGACGATCACGCGATCGGGAGGATCGGCGATGAGCGCGTCCGGCCCGACGACCGGGTGCCCGGTGCCGGCCAGGAAGGAGCCGTGTTTATACGGGTTGATGTCGACCGCGCAGGCGATTTCATCCCCTACGCCGAGGGTGGTGACGAAGGCGACGGCTTTGGATCCGCCGCCCCACAGCACGACGCGTTCGCCCCGATCGCGCCAGGCGGCGAGCCGGCTGCGCCAGTCGGTCAGGACGCCCTGGATCGTGCCGGCGAAGCGGTCGACGAGGCTGCGCAGCTCGGTGAGGTCCGGCAACCGGTCGTGGTCGGGCGCATCCGGGACGGCTTCGATCATCAGGTACTGATCGTCGTAGTCCGTCCAGGTCCGCAGCGGCCGGAAGCCGGCGCGGCGGAACAGGACATCGAGCGACTCCGGCGAGAAATAGCTGCAATGCTCGTAGTAGACATCCCAGAAGGCGCCCTCGCCGAGCACGCGACGCGTGTCGGGGATCTGGAAAAAGACCAGGGCTTCCGGCTGGGCGTCGAGAGCGCGGCGGACGGTGCGGATAAAGGCTCCGGTGTTGGGGATGTGTTCGAGCGTCATCTTGCAGCAGACAAAGTCCGCCACGCGGTCCGCGTAGGCCTCGGAGTAAAAATCCTGCACGAACGTGGCGCGTCCCTCGCCGGCGCCGGAGTCGCGCTCCGGAATATAGCTCGGATCGAAGCCGATGCCGGTGTTGTCGCCCAGGGCGCACACCATGTTGAGGAAGTCGCCTTTCCCGCATCCGATTTCGATCACGCGCTTCCCGTGCAGGTCGTGGCGTTCGATGAGATCGCGCGCCAGCCGTTCGTGAAAGCGGTTGAATGTCGGCGAGAAGCCCTGTGTCTCCTCGTATTCGCGGGAATAGTTCAGCAGGCTGCCGTCGAACGCCTTGTTGCCGATGAAGCCGCAGACGCCGCAGTAGCCGAGGGCGATGGAGCCGGTAGGAAACGACCGCGCTTCGCGCTGATCCTTGAGCAGCAAAACGCTATGGACGGGCACGCGGGGGACTTTATAAAACGTCTCCAGGGCGCCGGAAGAGCAATTGGGACACTCAGAACGCATGACGAAAAAGTGGTGCGGGGGAGCAAAATACCGGCTCAACTCACGGGGTAGTCACCGGGCGATCTTTTTTTTTGAATCGAAGGTAGCTGTTCTTGTGGCGAACGCTGAGCCGGCTGAGTTTTTCCGGGCTCAGAGCGTACTGAAGGACGGCCTTGAGTCCGCGCATCCGCTGCCCGACGGGCAGCCGGGCGTGGAGCGCGGCGTGGATGTAGCCGGCGAGCACATGACGCTGCGGGAAGACGAACAGCCCGGGCTCCTTGCCCGAGATCCAGCGCTCGCGTTCCATGATGGGGCGCTTGCTCGACTGCACCGGGTGGCACCGGCGGTAAAACAGCGAGTCGAGCAACTGCTCGAATCGGCCCTGGAGGCACAACTCGGCGAGCAGCACCTTGTCCGAGCCGTAATAGGCGCCGATGAGCGAGGTATGCGAAAGCGCCTCGGTCCGGATCACGCCGAACACCTCGTGGCACAACTTGGACCGCGTCAGGATCGCGGAGAACCGCTCGATGGGGTCTTCGGAGAACATGGACTCCTCGAAGTAGATCACCCAGTTCCGGCCGCCGCTGTCGACGTACGCATTTTTGGATGGATCGAACACGACGAGGGAGCCGTCGTCGTTGATCAACTCCGTGCCGGTAAAGGCGAGCACCGTATCCGGATGCTCATCCAGGACCTGCACGCAGGCTTCGATGAAGGTCGGAGCGCACACGTCGTCGTGAGCGGCCCACTTGAAGTACTTCCCGCGAGCGTACGTGAAGACTTCATTGAAATTGGCTGCAGCGCCTACATTGGCCGTTTGACGACGGTATTGAATGCGGTCGTCCTTCGCGGCATACTCGCGGCAGATGGCTTCCGTCTCGTCGGTTGAGGCGTTATCCAGGATAACGATTTCCAGATCCGTGAAGGACTGGTTCAACAGCGAGTCGAGGCAATCCCGAATATGCTTTGCGCCATTGTAAACAGGCAACCCGATGGTAACGATCGGGGCTTTTTCGGCAGACATGTTGGGTCTTGTAAATGTGGTGGCTCTTAATGCGTTAAGATCGTATCGTCTGACACGACTGGCGAAGCTTGGGGATGATTCTAAGCGAAAATTAATGAAGCATCGTTCGCCAGAGCGACCAGACCGGAGCCTCTTGGGGGGGAAAGTGGGGGAGATCCTGTCAGAAGAGCTATCGGATGTTTTTCTATAATCAATAACTCTCGTTTTTGAATTCGTTCCTTCGGCCGCTGTCCATGTTCGATCATCAACAGGATTTAATCTGCGTATCCGCCAGCGTAGTGCTATTGCTGGGGTATTTTTTCTTCACCCTGCTTCGTGGCCGGCGCCGGCCGGGGGCTACCATGCAGAACGCCAACCAGGCCGTCCGCGCCATGTGGGTGAAGCACATCCTGGAGGATCCTCCCAACCGGTCGCTCCTGGCGATTCAGACGCTCCGGAATTCGACCATGGCGGCGACGTTTTTTGCGACCACGGCGGTCCTGCTGATGATCGGCACGCTCAACCTGTCGGGTCAGGCGGACAAGTTCATGCCGGCGCTCGAGCAGATCGGCATCCTGTCTCCGTCGCATTCGGGCCTCTGGCTTTTTAAGGTGCTGCTGCTGACGGGCGATCTCTTCGTCGCCTTCTTCGCCTTTGCGATGGCTGTCCGGCTGTTTAATCATGTCGGCTATCAGGTGATCGTCCCCCAGGCCGTACGCGACCCGCTGATCGACGAAACGGCCATCATCGGCTACATGCAGCGGGCCGGCGGTTATTATTCGTTCGGGATGCGCGCCTACTTCATCGCCGTGCCCCTCACGTTCTGGCTCTTCGGCCCGGTTCTGCTCCTCGCGGCGACCGTGGTGGTGGTGGTGGTGCTTTCTGTCATGGATCGCGTCCCGCACGAATAGTGGCCCCCGATCGGCGCGTTTGATAAGAAGGTTCTCATGAAGCCGGGACACGATCCGGCCCGGCCATTCGTTCCTGCCCCATGAGCGTGCGCTGATCGCGACAGGATGCGAACCGCATAAACAGGCTTCCGTGCCGCGCTCGGTGACCGCGCTCGATGTGTCACGAACGGAGCCTGTGCCATGTACATTTCCCCCAGGATTCCCCGCCCAATCGTCGCTACGACGCCTTTCACCCCGCGTGCCCGGTCCATCGGGCTGGCGACCGCCCTGCTGGTGGTGCTGACGCTGACCGGATGCACGGATCAAACCGCCGTCCCGGACCCGGCCACCGCCGAGGAGGCCTTGCCGATCGCCGCCGCTTCCGATGCCGATGTGGGGCTCCATGCCTCCAATCTGGCTCGCCGCCACCTGCACGAAGCGCGCGCCAACGTCGACGGCGGCCAGTACGCCCTGGCGATTGCCCCCCTCCGGGAGTCGGCCGAACTCCTGAACCGGCGCGCGGCCGAAGCGAGCGGCGAGGCGAAAGCCGACCTCGAGCGCAGCGCGCGCGTCCTCATACGGCTGGTCGAACGCGAACAGTTTGGGCCGAGCCTCAAGCCGCAGACGGTCGACCACGCGCTCGCCTACGCCTACTTCGCGCTGGCGGAATTTCACGTCCAGCAGGCGCTGGAGGTGTGGCAGCGGAAGGAAACCGACGAGGCGACCGCCTTTCAGCTGAATACTGCCGGCGTCTTCCTCAACGACGCCAACGAACAGTTCACCGACGATGCGCATCCCGACCTGCACGGAGTGGTGATCGATCTCGAGGCGATCGGCCGCAGCCTCGCGGAGCATCGCCCCGACGATCGCCAGCACATCACCGCACGGATCGAAAGCACCCGTGACGATCTGAACCGGTTGCGGCCCTTTTTCGAGGAGACCGCGCCGGACTGAGGGCGATTTCCGCCCACTTTTTCTCACGACGGGTCTGCTCGCCCGGCGAGGAGACCCCCAACCAGAGGCCACAACGCGTGGCGAGGTGATAGACTTATGAAACGCACCCCTATCGTACTTCTGTTCACGATGTATCTGGCGCTGACGAGTCCCGCATGGGGCCAGACGCTGGAAGAAACACCACGGGACCCGGCTCGCCGCGAGGCGGCGGGTCATGACGAGGGCTACCTCACGCTCACCGTCCCGGCATCGGATTTTAATCAGGTCCGCTACCTGCTCGACTACCTGCTCGAGCGCTCGCGGGACAACAGCAACCTGGGGAATCTGACCGTCGCCGCCGAAGAACTCACCCGGGCGGCTTCTTTGATGCGCGTCGACGCCGGCGAAGGAAATGACGATGTGCAGAACGAAGTCTACAGCGCCGCCGATCAACTCGAAAAAATCGCCCGGGCGGCGGAAACGGGCTCGAAGACGCCGGTTTCGGTGTTCGACAGCGCGATTTTTGATGCCCACCGGGCCATCGCGCACTACCATCAGCGGCGCGCCCGCACGTTGATGGAGGCGACGATGGAGACGAACGCCGGCCTCGCGCTCCAGGCCGCGCTCCTGCACTACGAACATGCCGCCGTGGCCGCGGCCCGGATGAGGAGCCGGCCGGCCGATCCCGACCTGTACGCGCAGGTAGACGACTGGGAAAAAATCGCCGAGCTGATGATACATAACGAAAACCAGAACACGCCCCTCGCGCTGGAAACCATCGATCAACTCGGAGACCGCATCCGTATGCTGGGCGGTGCCGTGAACTAGGCGCTCTCTACAAATTCTTCAGCCAGCGCCGTCTCCTGAACCTGATTCAAGGTCCATTCAAACCGAAGGTTCAGATACGCCCCTGCCACGGACGGCCCGTGCTATTCGAGGCGTAACAATCAAAAGGACCGCCGGGACCATCGCGTCTCGGCGGTCCATTTATACAGGATGGCGCGTGTTTACCTCGTTGTTGCGAGGAGGAGGTCCGGCCATGTACTTTGCGTACCCAGGGCGGCCGCCGTACGCCCGCTCCTCGAAGCTCGCGCCCCCACCCTTTTGTCCTGCTCATCCATGGCGATCCTCTCTCGACTCAAACGCTGGGCGCCACTCGGTATCGTCATCGTCTTTGCGGCCGCGCTCTTCCTGCTTCTTCGGGAACTCGAATCGCTCCAACTGGCCGATATCCTCGCCTATTTACACCAGCTGCCGGCGTGGAAGCTGATCCTGGCCGGCGTCCTGGTCGCGCTGAATTATCTGACGCTGATCGGCTACGACTTCCTTGCGCTGCGCCATCTCGGGAAGCAGGTGCCCCGGAGCCGCGTTTTTCTGGCGTCGTTTGCGGGGTATGCGATCGGAAACAACGTGGGGCATAACCTGCTCGCCGGCGGTGGCGTGCGGTATCGCATCTATGGCGAGGGGTACCTGAGTCTACCGGAGATCGTAACGCTCGTCATGATCGGCAGCCTGACGTTCTGGTGTGGTCTGGCCGGCCTCGCTGGGGTGGCCTTCCTCGTCGATCCACCGCTCATCGATGCGCGTTTTGCGCCATCGCCGCACGTGCTGCGGGGCATTGGAGCCGGCCTCGTGGCGCTCGTCGCGGGCTATCTCGCGTTCGGTTTTTTTGGAAAGAAGATGCTGACCATCCGAGGGTATGCGATACACATCCCGGAGCGGTCCATGCGATGGCGGCAGCTGGCGCTGGGGATGACCGATATGGCGCTGATCGCCGGCATCCTGTACGCGCTGCTCCCCGCATCCGGCAGCCTGTCCTATCTCCAGCTGATCAGCATCTACCTCGCGGCCCAGCTCATGGGCATCCTGAGTGCGGTGCCCGGCGGTCTCGGGGTGTTCGATACCCTGATGCTGATCGGGTTGCAGTCCGACTACCCCAAAGCCACGGTCGTGGGCGCCCTGCTCGTGTATCGGGCCCTGTATTACGTCATCCCGCTCGTGGCGGCGGCGCTGGCCTTGCTCAATCATGAGATCGGCCGGCACGGGCCGCGCTGGGCTTCCTTCGGAGCACGCTGGAATCTGTGGGTGTCGCCTGTGCTCCTGAGGGTGCTGACCGTTTGTGTGTTTCTGGCCGGCGTGGCGCTGCTTTTTGGCGGGGCGCTGCCTGCCGACTCCGCGCGCATGGCGCAATTGCATCGCCTCGTGCCGCTCTCCGTGATCGAGACCTCCCATTTCCTGGCGAGCGTGCTCGGGACGCTGCTGTTTTTTGTGGCGTACGGGATCATGAGGCGCATCGATTCGGCCTATTACGCCACGCTGATCCTGCTCGGCGCCGGCGTGGTGCTGAGCCTGCTGCGGGGGCTGGACTACGAAGAGGCGCTGCTGCTCGGTGCCGTGGCGGTGCTGCTTTATCCAGCCAGGAGCCTCTTTTATCGAACGACGCGCCTCGATCGGGAGCCGATCTCGATGCGCTGGTTCGTCGCGGTGGCGATGGCCTTCCTCGCGGTAGGCTGGCTGGGGTTTTTTGCCTATCGGGAAGTGGCCTATGCGCACGAATTGTGGTGGCAGTTCGAGCTGGACGCCAGTGCGCCCCGCTTTCTCCGTGCCGGCGTGGGTGTCGCCGCCACGCTGCTGTTGGTAGGCTTGACGCGCCTGTTCAATCCATCCCGGCTCCATACCGCGACAGCCACCGCCGATGAGCTCCAGGCCGCGATGCCCATCCTACAATCTTCAGCCAACCCGGAGGGCAACCTGGTTTTGCTGGGCGACAAATCCGTGTTGTTCGACGAGGACCGGACAGGTTTTATCATGTATGCCGTCCAGGGCCGCAGCTTCATCGCGTACGGCGACCCGATCGGGCCGGCGAAGACGCGCAAAGACCTGATCTGGCGTTTTGCCGATCGTTGCGATCGCGTGGGAGGCCGGTTGGTGCTGTATCAGATTGGTGAGGAGTCGCTGGGCGTCTGTGCGGATCTGGGCATGTCCTTCTACAAGCTGGGCGAGGAAGGACGGATCGATCTGGCCTCGTTCAGCATGGAGGGCGGGCACCGGAAAGGCCTGCGACGCACGGTGCGTTCGTTAACCGAGGCGGGCTACGGGTTTCGTGTCGTGCCGGCGGAAGAGGGCGCCCGGATGGTGGACGAGCTGCAGCGGATCTCGTCGAGCTGGCTGGCGAGCAAACATGCGCGCGAAAAAGGATTCTCGCTCGGTTATTTCGACGCGGCCTATCTGCGTCGCTTCCCCATCGCGGTCGTCGAGCGCGCCGGCGAGGTGGTGGCGTTTGCCAACCTGCTCCCGTCCACGGAAGTCCTGTCGGTGGATCTGATGCGTTACAGCGAGGCGGCCCCCGATGGGGTGATGGACTTCCTGTTCGTGCAACTCATCCTGTGGGCCCAGACGCAGCACTACAGCGCGTTCAGCCTGGGGATGGCGCCGTTGTCCGGGCTGGAGGTAGGTCCCCTCGCGCCGGTCTGGAATAAGGTCGGGACGTTCGTCTTCCGCCACGGCGAACATTTCTACAACTTCCAGGGATTGCGGCAATACAAGGATAAATTCGACCCCAACTGGTCCACTCGATACCTGGCCCTGCGTCGCGGCATCGATCTGCCCATCGCGCTCATGGACGTGTCCACGTTGATTTCCGGGGGGGTGCGGGGTATGGTCGGTCGGTAGCCATGCGGCGGTAAGCGGCGCGTCCCGCCGTCAGGCAGGGCGCGCGATGGAGTGGCCGACCTGCCAGCGGGTTTTGGTGTACGCGCGTGGGAGCCGCTCGACCCGGTAGCCGGCTTCCTCGACGGCCCGATCCAGCGCATCCCACCGCTCCTCGAAGGCCTTCGGGTCGTTCGCGTCCACTTCGTAGATCAGCACCGGGCGGATGGTGCGCAACGTGGTGCTCATGCCGCGAATCACCGCCAGTTCGGCGCCTTCGACGTCGATCTTGACGAAATCGGGCGGCGGCAGCTTGCCGGCCATCAGGAGGTCGTCGATGGAGACGACCGAGACGTTGACATACTCGCGCATGTCGGGCGGCACGATGCCGGTGGACCGCAGCGTGGCTCCGCCGGGATGGTCGGTGATCGCCAGCGCCTCCTCGCCCGTCGTCGCGCCGACCGCCATGGGCTTGACGACGATTTGCGCGAACTGGTTGAGTTCGGCATTGCGCCGGATGGCGTCGATATGGTCCGGCACGGGCTCGAACGCATAAACCCGGCCAGCCTCCCCGGTCAGCCGCGCCGCGAGGACGCTGAAAAAGCCGCAGTTGGCCCCGATGTCGTAGACGACCTGTCCGGGCTGCACGTTGGCGACGAGCGCTTCCTGGACCGCCGGCTCCATCGTGCCCTGCACGTACGCGAGGGGGAAGCCGGTGGCGTCGAAGCGGAGCCCGGCCGCCGGCCCCCGCTGGATGCGTCTGAAAAAACGCCAGGCTACGCGTTTCAGGGCGTTAGTGAGTGTCCGTTTCATGGCTGGTACGCCAAAACTGCTGGATGGTCTTCACAAAAGGGGGCATGGCCTTATCCCGGGGATGCGCCGTGACGACCCCGCAGGATCAGGCCGCTGAAGAGGCTTCCCGTGTCATCCCCCCATTCCCAGTTGGCCGCGAGGCCGGCACGGGTGATGCGAAGCGGCGCGATCTCCGGGTAGATATCCTGGAGCGAGCGATAGAGCACGGGCTCGTCGTCGATCGAGACCAGGTACCGGAGGCCGTCGAATCGGGCGCGCATCCGGTACGGCCGCCCCCAGCGGATGCGCCGGCCCACGTTGGTCCACACCGCCCGGAACGGGTCCTCGTACCCGTCGAGCCGGTGAAAGGACGACACGGAGGTGCCGTCGAATTGATCGTCGAGCCAGGTGTTGATGATGAAGTAGTTGGCCGGATCCTGCCAGAAGACGAGGCCGCCCCGGCCGCGTTCGTCCTGGCCGCGCTCGGTCCCGGGCGGATGGATCTCGACCTCCAGATCGGCATAGGCGGGGTTCGCCCAGGGCACCGTGTAGGCGGTGCGCCCCGGGTTGGGCCGCTCGCGTGTGGCGCGGATGCGCACGCGTCCGTCGCCCGTGCGCTCGAAGACGCCTTTTCCGATGGAGCGCTCCCAGTCGCCCGCGGCATCCAGCGGGCCGGCAGGTCCGTCGAGCGCGGGGGCGGTTTCCGGCGCCGCTTCGGGCGGATGCCAGGGCGCGGGCAGCGCCAGGGCCGCCGGAATTGGCACGGCGCGCGGGTGCGCCTCGAAGCGCCGGCAGCCGCCGCCCACGATGCCGACGCCGTCCGCGGGGTCGTCCGGTTCCACCGCGCAGGCGAGCAGGACCCCCTCGTTCAGAAAACAGCGGATCTCCCGTCCGTCGTCGAGGATCTGGAGGGCGCGGAGGTCGTCGTCCAGCGGCGTCTCGGCCAGCGCGCGTCCGTCCTCGGCACGGATCAGCTGAAACTGCCCGTCCGCGGCGACGGCGGCCAGATGGCGGGAAGGGCCGGCGTAGCGCAGAACGACGCCGCGCGGCCCGGCCTGGGGACCCTCCCAGCGAGCCGCCAGCAAACCGGTCGCCTCGCCGGGATGTAGCAGCAACGCTGGATGGGCGCCCGCGGCGCCGGCCGTCCAGTCCCCGCCGCGCGCGGCCGTTCGCCCCGCGCGCCAGGCCTCGCCATCCCGGTCGGCGGCATGCGCCGACCCGCACCAGGCGGACAACGCCTCCACGCGCGCTATGCTGGCGGCGTAGAGCCGGCTTTCGATGCGGAATCCGACCTCGCCCTGCGTGCTCTGGGCGACGACGGCGTAACACGCCGGCGCCGCGCCGTCCTCTACGACGGCGACCGGGCGCATCATCGGGAAGGCGGTCGAGCCGTGCGCCTGCGGCAACGAGGCCACGTAGTACGCCGCGCCCGTCTCGCGCAGCACGACGATGAGGTAGAGGGGGATGTTCTGGATGTCCGAAGCGACCGCGAGGGGGGTGCGTTCGTGGCCACAGGCCCACAGTTCGCCGTTGCGCGGACCCAGGGCATGCACGATCAGGCCGTGCCCCTCGTCGACGGGCGACGCCGGGGCGGGGTCGCCGTACCAGCCCACGGCGAGGTTCTCCTTCAACGCTGGCGCGTGATGCAGCACGGGGGGATTCTGCGGCGCCTCGAGGATCCCGAGGCGATGCAGTATCGGGCCGACGAGCCGGCGAAGGCTTCGTTTCAGTGAGGGCCTGGCGGGGGGAAGCGACTGCGAGCTGTGGTGGCCGTTGAGCAGGAAGACGCCGAAGGCGAGGCCGGCCTCGCGCTCGAAGGGGCCATACGCGAGGCATTCGCGCCCCCAGCCGGCCTGCGACGGGTAGCCAAACCGCAGCGCGCCGTGATCGATGCCGATCACGCCGTCGAGGTCTTGCACCAGCCGCTGCGGCCCGGTGGCGGACGGGGTCTCCCGAACGCGCCCGGGAGCGCGGTCATCCGCGAAGGTGTCCCTGAGGATAACGGTATCGGAAGAAGAACTCATGCGCTTGAAAGAAACAGTCGAGAAACTCGCCGTCGGCGACGTCCGCCAGAATGGGCCAGCGGTCCTTCAGGCGCTGGGCCTGACTCGCGTGAGCCTCCAGGGCGTTGCGCTTGCGGTCGAGCGCGTCGCCGATATACACGGCGGTCCGGAAATCCCGGAAGGCACGGGCGCCGAAACGGTTCAGCAGCGAGTCCCGCCAGACGCGGAGCGTCTTGCGTTCCAGCGTGAGCGGGAGGCTGATGAAGGGCCAGTGATGCCAGTGCCAGATCGGGTATTCGTTGATCCAGACCGGGCGTTTGGATGAGCGAAGGGCTTCGCGCACGATGCGCCAGGTGGCCAGGTGGTCCGGCGTGACGTCGTGCCGGTAGGGGATGAACACATCCTCAGGGCCGAACTGATCCATCAGGCCGCGGACGCGGGAGACGGCATCCGCCTCGCTCTGGCCGAGCCGGCGGTCCTCATACATCAAAAACGTGCTCTGGCCCGGATCGACCCCCAGCGCCGCGAGGGCGGCCCGGGCCTCATCCACCCGAAGCAGCCCCAGCTCCCGGGGGTCCATCAGGTGCCGATGGGAGCGGCTGCCGTCGGTCATAAAGACGACATGGACCGACGCGCCGGCGGCGAGCTTCTCCACGATCGTTCCGCCGCAGCCGAGGGTCTCGTCGTCGGGATGCGGCGCGAACACGATGGCGGGGCGGGCCAGCGCCTCCGAGGGGAGCAGCTGGGCCTGCTGGAGCAGCTTCTGGTCGAATGCAGGTCGTCTGGGGATTTTCACGCCGTTTCGGGTCGTTGTCGCCTTCAGGAGGCCAGGGTCGCGGGCGTCCGGGTCTGCGGGGCATCGGCGAGCAGGGACGCGTAGATGGCGCGCAGCTCGCCGGCGAGCACGTTCCATCCGAAGAGGGCTCGCGCCCGCTTCTGGCAGGCATCGCGCATGCTGGTGCGGAGCGACGCGTCGCGCAGGAAGCGCACGACGGCGTCGGCCATGGCCTGCGGGTCGTCGCGCTCGACCACCGTTCCGGTGACCCCTTCGTCGATCACCTCCACCACGCCGCCCGAGCGGGCCACGACGGAGGGGACGCCGAACACCATGGCTTCCGCCGGCGTCATGCCGAAGGCCTCGTTGCACACCGAAGGCAGGACGAACAGGTCGGCGTTCCGGTAAAACGCATCCATCCGCTCGCCGTGGGGCACGTAGCCGTGGTAGGTGGTGCGCGCCGCCGCGTCCGGCGTCTGGATGCGTTTCAGGTAGGCAAGATAGCTCTTTTCCTTCTCGATCAGCTGGATGCGGATCTTTTCAGACAGCGAGCGGCCATAAAACCGCTTGAGGTTGGCGGTCTTGTCGTCGTCGCTGAGGCCGACGAGGAAGTTGTATGCCAGCAGTCCGGGCGGGCCGACGACATCGAGATGGACGTTCGGCACCTGCTCGGCGATGCGGTTGAAGGCGTCGATCAGGACGTGGACGCCTTTTTCGGGCGAGAGCCGGCCCACATACAGCAGGCGGAGGGGCGCATCCGCCGCGCGGGGATCGAGCGGCAGGTCTTTCTCTGGGATCTGCACGCCGTTGAACAGCGTGGCGAAGCGGCCGGCGTACCGCGGAAACCGCTCGCGGGCGCCGTCGGTGATGTAGTCGCTGCATCCCAGCACGAGATCCACATCCTCCAGCCGGCGCGCCAGCGCCCGCTCGCTCAGCTGCGTCAACCACTGGCAATGCATGTGGAGGACGATCCTGGCGTTCGGGTTGTATTTGCGGATGATCGGGGCGAACTGGGAGAAGTTATGCAGGTGCACGATGTCGCACCCCTGCGTGTGAATGTCGCGCGCCACCTCGGTCGCATACCGTTTGTAATACCACGACGTGGCGACCAGCGGGATGCGGGGGTTGAAAAAAGAGGTTACGCGATCGGCGATCACCAGCGGGGTGAGGAGGTTCTTTTCCATCCGGGTGTCGATCCGGCGGTACAGGATCCCCTTGTCGTCCCGCTCCGTCGCCGCCTGTCCTTCGCGCCGCTTCGCATAGATGACCACCTCGTCCTGTTCGGCCAATCCCCGGGCGAGGCGATAGGTGATGGTGGCGATCGACGAGGCGCCGACGGCTTTCTGGTTGATGGCTTCCCAGGGTTGGGAGACAATGGCGATTTTCATACGTAGTATGGGCCGGAAGCAGATCGGTGTGACGCTACACATTCATCTCGCTGCGTGCGCATAACGGATGACGGGGTCTTGCGTCGTACATTCATGGCGCTTTATTACGCGAAGGGTATCGGCCGGGGGGACTTTTATCCCGGTCCCGCACGTCAGGATGATAGCCCGTCAGTTCAGTGCGCACGTCCGTGCCCAGAAGAAACGTACACGCATGTTCACCTCCTTTGGGGCGTATATCGCCTCTTTTTCACGACGTCTGAAGGGAAAAGGTAACCTGGCTTTGTTCGCGCGGGGCGCCGGCGGCGGATTCCTGATCCGAGGCCTCGCCGCCGGACTCACGTTCGTCAGCGCCGCCGTGATGACGAACGTGCTCGGAGATGTCGAATACGGGGTGTATGCGTTCGTGCTGGTCTGGGTGAACGTGCTCGTGCTGCTTTCCCGGTCGGGATTCAACCGGTCGGCCGTGCGCTACATTGCGTCGTACCGGAGTGTTGAACGCTGGGACCTGTTGAAAGGCTTCCTGCGGTACAGCCGGCTCCGCGTGATTCTTTCGTCGACGACGATCGCGGTCGTGGGGGCCGCCGGGGTGTACCTGTTTCGGGATGCGCTGCTCGAGCGGCAGCAGCCGACGCTGATCGGCACCGCCTATGTGGCGACCGTGGCGCTCGTGCTCATGGCGCATCTGCATCTCCAGGAGGGCATCCTCGACGGGTTCAAGAAGGTGGTGCTGTCACAGATCCCGCAGCAGGTCATCCGGCCCATCCTGATCGCGCTGGGATTGCTGGCGCTTTCCCGCGCGGCCGGCGTCACCGTCACCGCGCCCGTGGGGATGGCCACGACGGTGGGCGCCACGCTGCTCGTGCTGGGGATCAGCTACACGTTCGTAAAACGCGCGCTCCCGCCCCAACTCGCGGAGGTCGAGCCGGCGTACGACAAGAAGGAGTGGGTATCGACCTCGCGCGACATGATGGTCGCCACCGGCTTCAACCAGATCCTGATGCAGGCGGACATCCTGCTGCTGGGGATGCTCGTTGATACAACCCAGGGGGGCATCTACCAGATCGCGAGCAAGGTGGCCGGCCTGCTCACCATCGCCAACGTCGCCGCCAACTCGATCCTGCATCCGATGGTGGCGGACCTGTTCGCCAAAAAGGACGACCGGGAGCTGCAGCGCGTCGTCGTCGTGGGCGCCAACCTCGTGTTCGTCCTCGGTCTCGTAAGCGGCGCGGTGCTCTTTTTCGGCGCCGGCCTCATCCTGCCCATCTTCGGCGAGGCTTACGCGGCCGCCGGCACGCTGCCGCTGCGCATCCTGACGGTCGGCGTGATCCTCAACCTGCTCAGCGGCCCCGGCCTCCTCCTGCTCAATATGACCGGTCACCAGCGCGACAGCATGTACATCATGGGGACGGCCGCCGCGATCAACGTCACACTCAACCTGATCCTCATCCCCCGCTTCGGGGCCGCCGGCGCGGCGACCGCCACATCGCTCTCGATCATCCTCTGGAATACGGCGGCGGCGGTGATGGCGTACCGTCGGCTCAAGATCGTGCCGATGGCGTTCGGCCTGTCGCTGGCGAAATGGCTGCGGCGTCGTCGAGGCTGAAAGCGCTCAGCGGACGAAGGCGATGCGTTCGTGCGGGTAGTCGAACACGACCCTGAAATTTTCTAGGAAGCCGCGCCCGATGATGCCGTCGTAGCTGCCGTCGCTGTTGTAGGTGCCGGGTATCTTGGCGTGGAAAAGCGCGTTCCGAAACCGGTAGCCGGCGAACTGGACGGCGTCGAGCCGGGAGCGGTATTCAAAGGTGTCGCCGTAAAACGTCTCGGTGGGCGTCAGCTCGATCGAGCGGTTGGCGAGCAGGTTGTGCCGGGCCGCGAAGCCGCTGCGAAAGCTGATCCGCGCCGATTTGCCGGTATCCACGACGAAGCGTCCCGCAACCGACTCATCCACCCGGGCGTCGATGGACGGGCGCGCCTCGACCTGCATGGGCTCCCAGATGCCGCCGGCGAGGCGGTAGGTCGCCGGGTCGTGGATGGCGATGCGGTCGTTGGGATAGTCGACCGACACCACGGCGCTGGCGAAGAACGGAAACCCGAGGATGCCGGCGCGTTCGCGCCCCTCGGGCCCGGTGAGCCCCGAAAGGTCCCGCGCGATGAAGACCGGATCGATCAGCGTCAGCCGGCCGATGCGCAGCGCGCCGCCCTGCCGCAGGGTGACGCCCGGCGAAAGCTCCCGGATGACCGGCATCCCGATCCGGTCGGCGATGAGGTTGTCGATGACGAGGTCGCTCGCGCCGCTGTCGACCAGAAACCAGCCGGCCGTGTAGCCGTCGATCTCGGGGTGGACGAAGTGGTGGCCTTTCTGGCCGCGGCCGGTTTCGACCTCCACCTCCGCCGGCCGGCGCTCGTCGAACGCCGCGCGGGGCCGGACACCGGGGTTGTCGAACAACGCGGCCGGCGCCTCGGCCCGCAGCGGTTCGCTCAGGCGGGACGACGTCTGCCGGTCGTTCTGGGATAGCGTCCAGCTCTCGGGGAGGTAAAAGCCTCCGGCCGCGTGCGGCGCACCGAACGACAACTCGATCAGCCCCTGCTCGTCTTCGACTTCGGCGCGGAGGACGGTTTCGTTCGCCGGATCCACCCAGATCCGCGCGCCGACGGTGCCGCCGCGGGGCTGCATGAACAGGATGGCGCTGCCATCCGACGCGTCCAGCCCCTCGAAACGGAGGTCTATGCCTGCGTTCGCCGGCATCCACGATCCGCTGCGCAGCCAGGCCATCAGCTGGAGGCGTTCCGACTCCGGCGGCGCCACGTATTCGCTCAACCCGTCGGGCCGCATGCGCCAGTATCGGCGCCCGTCGAATCCTTCCTCCGGGGCTCCCGTGGCGGCGTCCTGCACGACGTAGCGGCCGTCGCCGAGGTAGGTGTGCTGGAAGCCGACACGCCCCTTGCCGGGCTCGATGCGGTCCTGCCATTCGATGAACCGCACGTCAGGTGCGGACGCGGCGCGGCTCCGGATCCGGTCGATCAAGCCGGCCTCCGGGGCGGCGTCGATGCGGACGGCATCCCAGCGCCCGCGCACCACGATCCGGTTGCCGAGCGAGACGCCCAGCATGCGGTTGGGCACCGTGGCCTGGATCACGCCCGACATCCGGGACCCCTCGATCCGGCCCACGAAGCGGTAGTCGGTTTCGAGCCAGGTGAGGGTGAAGGAGATCTCGCCGCCGGCGATGCGCGCCCGCTCCAGGGCGAGCGGACGCATCTCCCGGTCGGCGGACAGGGTGAGCGCGGGCGACTCCCGGACGGAAGCCGGAGGGTTGATCAGAAACAGATGGGACGATGCCGGGAAAACCATGTGGCCGGCCCACGTTTCGCCGTCGGCAAACGGCGTGGCGGGCGCCGCGTCCCGCGTATCGAACCGGCCCGGGCCGGCGAGGAGGGTCAGCGCCAGGAAGACGATGCCCAGCGGAAACACGGTACCCCGGCGCATCCATCGCCGGATGCGCCGGGGTTTGAGGGCCGCTGCGGAAGGAGTCCCTGATCGGGGCTGTCGATACACGCTTAGTCCGTACGAGTGCGTTTTCCTGTGACGGTGATGCTGAGGATGCCGCCGCCGGCACGGAACGAGGCGACGTCCGCGGCGGGCGCGCCGGCGAGCATGTCGTCGGGCACGTCGATCGGCCGTTCCTCGGCCACCGTGATGTCCGAAAAGCCCTGGGCGCGGAGGAGGTCCAGATAGATCTCCTTCTCCTGCGCTCCGGCGACGCAGCCGGCGTAGGCTTCAGCGGATTGACGAATCGAAGCCGGCAGCGTTCCCTGGACGACGATATCGGAGACACAGAAATGCCCGCCCGGCTTGATCGCCCGGTGCATCTCGGCGAACGCATCCGCCTTGTTGGGCACCAGGTTGAGCACGCAGTTGCTGATCACGACGTCGGCCGAGGCGTCGCGGACGGGCAGCGCCTCGATCTCGCCAAGAAGAAAGCGGACATTGGCGTAGCCCAGCTTGCGCGCGTTTTCGCGGGCGCGCTCGACCATCTCGGGGGTCATATCCACCCCGATCACGGCGCCGTCTTCACCCACGATGGATCGTGCGATGAAGGCGTCGAGGCCGGCGCCCGACCCGAGGTCGAGCACCGTGTCGCCCGGCCGGATATCGGCAAGATGCGTCGGGACGCCGCAGCCCAGCTTGAGGTCCGCGTCCGCCGCGTACCCCTCCACGTTGTCGTAGGCGTCGCCGATGAGCGAGACCGTGTCGGTCGTGCTGCACCCGCATCCGCAGCCCCTGGCTTCGGTACGCGCCGCGATTTCGGCATATTTGGTTCGTACATACGCGCGGACGTCGTCCGGCGAAGTGGTTTCGTCTAACAGCATGATGATGCCTGGTCTAGATGTTCGAAAAAAGCACCGAAAGCCTCGCGGGCCCGCAGGAGGGCCTCCGGGTTGAGACAGTAACAGGACCTTGGCCCCTCGATGGTGCCCTGCACGAAGCCGGCTTCCTTCAGCGCCTTGAGGTGCTGGGAAACGGTCGCCTGCGCGAGCGGGAGGACGTCGACGATCTCGCCGCAGATGCAGGCTTTCCGTTCGGCGAGCACCTTCAGCACGGCAAGCCGCGCCGGGTGCGCCAGGGCTTTCGCCCATTCCGCGAGCTGAATTTCATCCGGTAAGAACTGGTCGCTTTTCGAGTAGGCCATGGTCGGGTTGGTTTGTGTCTGATCGTTTATCGTAGATATACGATGTATAGTTCCGGGGGATGTTGGGAAATTTTTCGGCGTCCGGGCGGCAGGCCGGGCCATTTGACGATAATGCCGGCGCGGCCTATCCTGTTGGATCCTCTCATGCAGCGACTCTCGTATGAAAGCTCTCATCAGTCCGGCGCTGGCCGGCAACATCCTGCTTGTGGCATTCGGCGGGCTGGCGGTGTTTCACGTCCTGGTGCTGGCCGGCCTGGTCCCGGCGGACATCGTCTGGGGAGGACATGTCGAGGAAGGGCCGGCGAGTAGGGTGGGGCCGGAAATTGCGGCGCTGGTCCTGAGCCTGCTGTTCATGCTCGTGATCGCGGTGCGGCTGGGGTACGTCGGGTCCGAGCGGCATCGGAAACAGGTCACGGGCGGGGTGTGGGTGATCTTCGCCTATCTGGTATTGAATACCGCGGGGAATCTGCTGGCGCAATCGTCCACCGAGACCCTCATTTTTACGCCGCTGACGGTGTTGCTGGCCCTCCTGGCGCTGCGGCTGGCTGTGGAGAAGACGCCATGAGAGCCATCGTGCTGGAGCGCGCCGGCGCGCCGCTCGCGCTCGTCGATCTACCGGTGCCGGACCCCGCGCCGCACGAGCTGTTGCTGAAGGTGCACGCGTGCGGGGTGTGCCGGACCGATCTGCATATCGTGGACGGCGAGCTGACGGATCCGGCGCTGCCGCTGATACCCGGGCATCAGATCGTCGGCGTGGTCGAACGCCGGGGGGCGGGCGTTACGCGGTTTTCCGTCGGCGACCGCGTCGGCGTGCCGTGGCTGGGCGAGACGTGCGGGGTGTGCGACTTTTGCCTGAACGGGCGGGAAAACCTGTGCGAGTCGGCGGTCTTCACCGGCTACACGCGCCCCGGCGGTTTCGCGCAGTACACGACGGCGAACGAACAGTTCTGCTTCCCGATCCCGGAGGGTTTTCCCGACGTGCAGGCCGCCCCGCTGCTGTGTGCGGGCCTCATCGGGTATCGCGCGTACCGGTTTGCCGGCGACGCCCGGGTGATCGGTTTTTTCGGGTTTGGCGCGGCGGCGCATATCCTCTGCCAGGTGGCGGTCCACCAGGGGCGCACGGTGTTCGCGTTCACGCGCCCCGGCGACGCGGACGCGCAAGCCTTCGCGCGCGCCCTCGGCGCGGCCTGGGCGGGCGGCACTGACGAGACGCCGCCGGCGGCGCTGGATGCGGCCATCCTGTTCGCGCCGGCTGGCGAGCTGGTGCCGCTGGCCCTTCGGCGGTGCCGGCCGGGCGGACGCGTGGTGTGCGCCGGCATCCATATGAGCGAGATTCCGGCCTTCCCGTATGACATCCTCTGGCGCGAACGGTCCATCCAATCCGTCGCGAACCTGACGCGGGAGGATGGCGAGGCGTTTTTGCGCATCGCGCCGGACGTGCCCGTGCGCACCGAGGTCACGACCTATGCCCTCGCGGAGACGGCGCAGGCGCTGGACGACCTTCGGCATGGGCGATTTAACGGCGCCGCGGTCGTGCTGCCCTGGGCGTGAGGGGTGTTATGTGCAATCCGGATGAGAAAACTGCACGCCTTTACATCGCGCGCTGTATCTTTTAGACGTTACGGTATCAAAGCGGACATCCCATGATCGATCGACGAGAAGCAGTACTGCGCATCACGGCCCTGCTGGGCTGCACCCTGTCTGCGCCGACGCTGGCCGGCGTGCTGAGCGGTTGCCAGGCATCGGCCGACGGCGCCCTCCGGTCCCTGTCGGCCTCCCATAAAGCCTTGCTCGACGTGGTCACCGAGCACATCATCCCCCAGACCGATACCCCGGGCGCCCGCGCGGCGCGCGTCACGGAGTTTATCGATATGCTGCTGACCGATTTTTATTCGGACGCGGATCGCGCCGGCTTTCTCGAGGGCCTCGCCGGCTTCGACGCCGCCGCGCAGCGCGCCACGGGCAACACGTTTCTGGACAGCACGCCCGAGGAGCAGTTCGCCCTGCTCGATGCGATGGACGCCGAGGCTTTCCCCGATCTCGATGCGATGAGCGAGGCGGATCGCGAGGCGTACGAGCGCCGGCGCGCCGCCGAGGGTCGGCCCGTCTTCGCCCGCGTCAAGGAATTGACGCTCTCCGGGTTCTATACCTCCGAGCTGGGCGCGACGCAGGAGCTGCGCGTGAACCCGATGGGGAGCTATCGCGGCGACATCTCGGTGTCGGAAGTGGAGCGCGCCTGGGCGTGAGGCGCTGCCAGGGGCCAACATAAACATGCAAAACGGCTCGCGTCGCGCGGGCAATGAGGTAAACATGGCATCGATTCAGGTACGGCAGGAGTACGACGCGATCGTGGTGGGATCCGGCGTGGCCGGCGGCTGGGCGGCGAAGGAACTGACCGAAAAAGGGCTCAACACGCTCGTGCTCGACCGCGGGCGGAATGTGGAGCACGGGAAGGACTACATCACCGAGCACAAGGAGGTGTGGGAGCTGCCAAACCGGGGCCGGATGCTGCCGGAGGAGCTCGAAAACGTGTATCCCGTCCAGAACCGGGCGCACGTGATCAGCGAGTCGACCAAGCATTTCTTCGTCAAGGACTCCGAGCAGCCCTATGTGGAGGACAAGCCGTTTATCTGGGTCCGTGGCGACCAGGTCGGGGGCCGTTCGCTGATCTGGGGGCGGGGCGTGCCGCGCTGGAGCGAGCTGGATTTCGAGGCGCCGGTGCGGGACGGCCACGGGATCGACTGGCCGATTCGCTACAAGGACATCCAGCCGTGGTACGACCATGTCGAGCGCTTTATCGGCGTCAACGGCGAGCCGATGAACAGTCCGGCCATTCCCGACGGCATCTTCCAGAAGCCGATGGAGATGAACGCCGTCGAGAAACACGTCCGCAAGCGCATCGAGGCATCGTTCCCGGGGCGTACGATGACGATTTTCCCGATGGCGATCCTCACCGAGGCGCTCAACGGCCGGCCGGCGTGCCACTACTGCGGCCCCTGCATGCGCGGCTGCTCGACCGGGTCGTATTTCAGCAGCCAGGGCGTCACCCTGCCGGCGGCCGCCGCGACGGGCAAGATGACCCTGCGGCCCGATTCGGTCGTCCACAGCGTGATTTATGACGAGGCGAAGGACCGCGCCGTCGGCGTGCGCATCATCGACCGGGTGACGAAGGAGCCCATCGAGTATTACGGCAAGCTGATCTTCCTCTGCGCCTCGGCGCTGGGCAGCACGCAGGTCCTGCTGAACTCGACATCCGCGCGTTTCCCCAACGGCCTGGCCAACTCGAGCGGCGTGCTCGGGCATTATCTGATGGACCATCACTTCCGCGTCGGCGCGCGGGGCATGATGCCGGGCTTCGAGGATCGCTATTACATCGGCAACCGCCCGTCCGCCACGTACATCCCGCGTTTCCGAAACGTAGGGCCGGGCACGATGCGGGACGATTACATCCGGGGCTTCCACTATTCGGGGGGCGCGAGCCGCTCGTCGTGGAGCCGCGGCGGCCGGCAGCGCGGCATCGGCGAGTCGCTCAAGAACAGCCTCCGCGAACCGGGGCCCTGGTACATGAGCGTGAACGGATTCGGCGAGATGCTGCCCGAGTTTGATAACCACGTGTATCTCGATCCGGAGAAAACCGATCAGTGGGGGATCCCGCTCCTGCACATGAGCAGCGCGATCGGCGCGAACGAATACGCGATGCGGAAGGACATGCAGGAATCGGCCGTGGAAATGCTGGAGGCGGCCGGCGTGGAGGAGATCTCCGCCTACGACGACATCGCCACCTCCGCCCCCGGCGACGCCATCCACGAGATGGGCACCGCGCGCATGGGCCGCGACCCGAAGACGTCGGTCCTCAATGCCCACAATCAGGCGCACGACGTCCCGAACCTGTTCGTGACGGATGGCGCGTGCATGACCTCATCCGCCTGCCAGAACCCGTCGTTGACGTACATGGCGCTCACCGCCCGCGCCGTCGATTACGCCGTAAAGGCGCACAACCGGGGCGAAATCTAGCCCCCCGGTCGCGTCCCATCCCGTGGCCCCCGGTTGCGATCCCACCCCGTGCCCCCCCGTTCGCGATCCCACCCCGTGCCGGTTGCGATCCCATCCCGTGGCCCCACGGTCGCGATCCCACCCTGCCCCCGGTGCGATCCACCCCGTGCCCCCGGTCGCGATCCACCCCGTTCCCCCGTTTGCGATCCCACCGTAGGTCGGGTTAGGTCCCCTCAGGGACCGTAACCCGGCCTGATGTCCCGACTCGTAACCCGACGATGGCCCGACCCGACGATGGCCCGTAACCCGACGATGGCCTTAACCCGACGTGCCCGTAACCCGACGATGGCCCGTAATCCGACCGGTGACCGTAACCCGACGATGGACCGTATCCGACCGGTGACCGTAACCCGACCGGTGACCGTAACCCGTGGCACCCGAATTTCATGGTGGGGCCGATCCCCAATCCGCGTCGTAGAGGCCGCGCTGCACGTATGCGTGGAAACTCGAATGAGGCCAGTCGCCGGCTCGGCTGACAAGGCCATGCTTCACGGGGTTGTAATGGATGTAATCCAGGTGCCGCTCGAAATCGGTTTCGTCCCGGATCACATGCTCCCAGAAGCGATGCTGCCAGAAGCCTTGTATGCGCTTGGCGCGTCTCGAGGGCGAGATCGGCGGTCGCTCGCGTTGTACGGCATGTCGGGTGAAATACGTTTTGATGAGGCGCCAGCGCGTTGAGAAATCCGCATCGCCGGGGGGCAAGGTCCATAGCGTATGGATGTGGTCGGGCAGGATCACGAAGGCGTTCTCCCGAAACGGGTGTTTCGCCTGGACGTGCGCGAACGCGCGCAATAGGGCATGGGGATGGGTACCGACGAGGATCGGGCGTCGGTGCTGCGTGACGACGGTGAAGAAGTAGGTGCCGCCTGGGACGTAGGCGCGTCGGTATTCCATGGCGTCCGGGTCTTGATTGGAGGAATTTTACCTCCGGGAGACGCCGAGCAGTGTAGCGGGTGCCGGATCCCATAAACAGGAAATGGGGGCGCGTCGGGTTACACCGGCATTGGATTCCGGGCGGGTTCTGGGGGGCGCCGGGTTATGGTCGTGAGGGGGACCTGACCCTACGGGTGGGGTGCGTCGGGTTACGGTCCCTGGGGGGGACCTGACCCGACTTACGGGTTGGTGACCGGTGTGACGGGTGGGGTGCGTCGGGTTACGGTCCCTGGGGGGGGCCTGACCCGACCTACGTGGTTGGTGACTGGTGTGATGGGGGGTGCGTCGGGTTACGGTCCCTGGGGGGGACCTAACCCTACCTACGGGGTTGCTTGGGTTGCGGGCGGGTTATGGGGGCGTCGGGTTACGGACGTGAGGGGGACCTAACCTGACCGACGTGGCTTGTTGCGGTACGGGAGAGGTCGGGTTGGTGCGGGGTTTACGCCGCCGCGCGCTCTTGCTCCTTGTACTGCAGCTCGTAGAGCTTGCGGTAGAGCCCGTTGAGCGCGAGTAGCTCCTGGTGGTTGCCTTTTTCGCGGAGCTGGCCGTGATGCATGACGAGGATGCAATCGGCGTCCTGGATCGTGGAGAGCCGATGGGCGATGACCAGCGAGGAACGGCCTTTGAGCAGCGTTTCGAGGGCCGACTGGATGAGGTGTTCGGACTCGGTGTCGATGCTCGATGTCGCCTCGTCCAGCACCAGGATCGCCGGATCGTACACGAGGGCGCGGACGAACGAAAGCAGCTGCCGCTGGCCATGGCTGAGCGATGCGCCGCGTTCGCGGACGTCGTGCTCGTAGCCGTCGGCGAGGCGTTCGATAAACGCATCGGCGCCGATCGAAGCGGCGGCGGCGCGGACGGCGTCGTGGTCGATCTCCGGGTTTTCGAGCGTGATGTTGCGCTCGATCGAGCCCGAGAAAAGAAACACATCCTGGAGCACGAGCCCGATGTGCCGGCGCAGCTCCGCGAGCCGCATCTGCGTGATGTCGACCCCATCCACCAGGATCTGCCCCTTCTGGATGTCATAAAAACGCAGCAGGAGGCTGATTATCGTCGTCTTGCCGGCTCCCGTGGCGCCCACGATCGCCACCGTCTGCCCCGGCTCGACGACAAACGAGACATCCTTCAGGATCCAGTTCGGCTCCTTGCCGTCCTCGATCTCGCGGTCGTACGAGAACCACACGTTGCGAAACTCGATGTGGCCCTTGAACCGATCGACGCCGACGGGCTGGGGGATCTCGCGGATGGATTCGTCCTCATCCAGCAGGCCGAAGATGCGCTCCGCGCCGGCCATCGCGCTCTGGAGCGTGTTGTACTGGTCGGACAGGTTGCGGATCGGCTCGAAGAACTGCCGGGCGTACTGGATGAATGCGATGAGCACGCCCAGCGTGAGCGTGTCGCCCATGGCGCGCATCCCGCCGAACCAGATGATCATGCCGAGCGCGATCGAGGCGATGATGTCCACCGCCGGCCAGAAGAGTGCGAAGTAGAAGATGGTCTTGATCTGCGCCGTCCGGTGCTCGTCGTTGATCACCTCGAACCGCCGCATCTCCTCGTCTTCCCGGTTGAAGAGCTGCACGATGCTCATCCCCGTGATGTGCTCCTGCAGGAACGAGTAGAGCCGCGACACCTGCTTGCGGGTCTCCCGGTACTGATCCCGCACCTTCTCGCGGAACCAGGACATCACGAGAAACATCAGGGGGAGGACGGCGAGCGTCACGAGCGCCAGCACCCAGTTCAGCGAGAACATGAATGCGGCGATGAAGAGGATGTGGAACAGATCCCCCAGGATGGTCACGATGCCGGCCGAGAGGACGTCGCTGAGCGACTCGACATCGCTGGTCGTACGCGTGATGAGCCGGCCGATGGGCGTCCGGTCGAAGAACCGGAGCGACTGCCGCTGGATGTGGCGATAGACCCGGGTGCGGACGTCGTAGATGGCCTGCTGGCCGATCCACTGGGTCAGGTAGCTGTTCACGAACGACAACACGCCCTCGCCAACGAGCACGGCGACGAGGATCAGGATCATCCGCTGGAGCCCGTCGACATCGCCGGCGACGACGTGCTGGTCGATCGCGATCTGGACGAGCTTGGGGCGCAGGGGGCCCAGGAAGGCCGCCACCATCACAAGCACGAACGCCAGGGCGACCCACCCTTTGTAGGGCTTCAGGAAGGTGATGATGCGCCTGAACAGCTTGCCGTCGATGCCCGGCGGTTTTTTGTCTTCGTCGCTATGTGCGTCCTTCTGGGCCAAAAGTCTGTGCGTTAGGGTGCGGTGCGCCGGGAAGCGGACCTTTCGCCTGCCGTCGCGCCGATCGGCTCGACGGGGTAGCGCTTTAATTCCTCAGCCGCGCCGGTGTTCTGAAAGATGTCGCGGGCTTCGTTGAGCAGCGCCTGGATGCCCGCCGCATCGTACCGCGCGCTGAAATGCCCGAGCAAGAGCCGGCCGGCGTTCGCCTTCCGCGCCACCTCCGCGGCTTCGCGCGCCGTGGCGTGGCCGGTCTCGCCGGCGCGGCGCGCGTCGGCCTCGCGAAAAGTCGCCTCATGATACAGCAGATCGGCGTGATCCGCCAGCCGGACGCCGCTTTCACAGGGTTTCGTATCCGTCACGTACGCGAACGAAGCGCCTGGAAGCGGCGCGCCGAGCACGTCCTGTGGCGTCACCACCCCCCCGGCGACAGCTACCGCCTCGCCGGCTTTGAGGCGTTTGAAGTCCTTTACATCCGTCACGCCCAGCGACTGCGCCTTCTCGGGGTCGAGCGGCCCCGGGCGCGGCTTTTCCTCGAACCGATAGCCGGCGGCGAAGATGCTGTGCGCGAGCGGGCGGGCCTCCACCCGGTACTCGGGCGTATCGAGCACGACCGCGTGCTCGAAGCCGGGGTCCAGGACGACATACTCGATCGGATACGGGATGCCCCGTTCGCCGGAAGGCTGCATGAAGGCCGCAAGCGCCTCCCGCAGGCCGGCGGGCCCGACGATGCGCAGCGGCCGGTCGTGGTCCAGCAGCGCGAGCGTCGAGAGCAATCCGGGCAGCCCGAAGACATGGTCTCCGTGCAGGTGCGTGATGAAGATCGCCTCGATGCGCGGCCGCTTGATGCCGGCGCGGGCAAGCTGCAGCTGCGTCCCCTCCCCGCAATCGAACAGAAAGACATGCCCCTCCCGAACGAGCGCGGTCGCAGAAAAATGCCGGTCGAGGGTCGGCAACGCCGAAGCGACGCCGAGCGGGACAATGGAGAACATGGGGTTGGTTGCAGGTTTCAGGTTAGCAGGTTACAGGTATTGCCGGCTGCTGATCCCCACGAACCTGCAAACCTGTAACCTGTCAACCTGAAACTAATTCAACGATGCAATCTCCTGCTCCAGCAGTTGCTTCCGGTGCAGGTCGGCGTAGAGGCCGTTGTGTTCGAGGAGCTCGCTGTGTGTGCCGCGTTCGACGATGCGGCCGGTATCCAGGACGAGGATCAGGTCGGCATCCTGCACGGCGGAGATGCGGTGGCTCACGATGAAGATGGTGCGCCGGCCGTAGTGTTTGCGAAGGTGTCCGAGGATGAGGCTCTCGGTGTTGGTGTCGACGGCGGACAGCGCATCGTCCAGAATCAGAATCTGCGGTTCGCGGATGAGCGCCCGCGCGATGGAGCTGCGCTGCTTCTGGCCGCCCGAGAGGGTGATGCCACGCTCCCCGACGAACGTCTCGAACCCCTCGGGGAACGACGCGATGTTGTCCAGCAATTCCGCCTCGCGCGCGGCGTTTTCGATCTGTTCCTGGTCGGCTTCGAGGGTCCCGAACGCGATGTTGTTGGCGATGGTGTCGCTGAATAGAAATACTTCCTGGGGCACATAGCCGATGTGCGACCGCAGCGTTTCCAGCGGGAAGTCGCGCACGTCCCGCCCGTCGATCCGGACGACGCCCTCGCTCGGGTCCAGCAGCCGCGGCACCATCTCCACCAGCGTGCTTTTCCCGGAGCCGGTGCGCCCGACGATCGCGAGCGTGGAGCCGGCCGGGATATCGAACGAGAGATCGGTCAGGACATCGGGGCCCTCGGCGTTGTAGCGAAACGTCACGTTCTCGAAGGCGATGCGGCCTTCGAGGGACGTCAGGCCGGCATCGGTCGCCTCGCCGTCGGCGATCGCCGGCTCGGTGTCGAGGATGGTCGCGAGGCGCTTCATCGACGCCGATGCGCGCTGGATCATCGTCAGGACGAAGCCCACCGAGGCCACGGGCCACGTCATGAGCGTGACGTAGATGATGAACTCGGCGATGTTGCCGATGGTGATGGCGCCGTCAATCACGAGCCGGCCGCCCACCCATACCACGATGATGGTGGACATGCCGATGAGCAGCAAAAATACCGGGCGCCAGGCGGCGTCGACGCGGGCGAGGTCGAGGTTGCGGTCCCGATAGGCATTGCTTTCGGCGTCGAACGCGCGCGCTTCCGCCTCTTCGCGGGTGTAGGCCTTGATGACCCGGATGCCGGCGAGCGCCTCCTGCACGCGGCTCGTCAGCCGGGAATACTGCTGCTGGAGCGCGTCGCTCCGGGTATGGACCAGCCGGGCGACGAAGAAGACCGACACCGCGAGGAAGGGCATCGGGAGCAGCGCGAAAAAGGTGAGCTTCGGCGAGATCAGGATCATCGCCGTCAGCGCGGCGACCATCAGGACCACCGCGCGGGCGATGTACATCATCGCCGGCCCGATGTACCGCCGCACCTGCTCGATGTCGCTCGTCGCGTGCGTCATCAGGTCGCCCGTCGCGTGATCCACATAAAAGCGCCGCGGCAGCCGCTGCATGTGGTCGTAGAGCTCGTTTCGCATGTCGTATTCGACATGGCGCGACATCACGACGATGGTCTGCCGCATCAAAAACGTGAACAGCCCGCTGGACAGGCTCAGGCCGATGATGATCAGCCCGAACACGAGGAGGCTGACGGAGAACGAATAGAAGAGGTAGGTTTGGAACGGGGAGCCGTCATACACATGGTAGAGCTCGACGAAACGCGGAATGCTGTCGACGGCCTCCCGCACGACGACCGGCACCACCACCGAAAAGGCCGCGGACACGGCCGCAAACAGGAGCCCCGGGATGAACTGTTTTCGGTATTTCCAGAAGAAATGATTGAGGCGTTTGAGCGGGTTCATCCTGAGCAGCGGGACTGACGGCTGATAAGATCACCTCCTGCAAACGCCGGCCATGGGATTGAGTTCAAGGTTCGAAGTTCACGGTTCGAGGTCCTTGAAATTTTGGCGTTGGACGGAGCGCCTGCGCGCGTTCAGTCCCCGGTCAGCTCATACGACAGGCTCCGGCTCACGGATTGTCCGGTCACATCGTCCGTGACCCGCACGACGATGTCCACCGTGCCGCGGCCGCGCCAGTCGCTGAGGTCGAGCGCCAGCTGTTCGCGGGCCGTGCGCTCCTCGCCGGCGAACGAGGCGCTGAACGCCGTGCGCTCGCCGCGCCGGCGAAACAGTCCGCCCGGCTGCTGGACGACCTCGTAGGCGACGGTGTACCGGGTTCGGTCGTCTCCGTCGTAAGCGAGGTGATACACTTCGAAATAGAGCACGAGGGGCGCCTCGGGCGCCAGTTGCGCGCCGGGGAAGAGCGCGGGTTCGCCGGCCGGATCGAGGGCGAGCAGGGGTTTGATGTCGCTCATCTCGAGCCGGCGCGGGTCGGCGCTGAGCGCGGTGAGGGAGTCGATTCGGAGCACGTTGGTCTTGACGCGCGGCCCGGTTTCGAGCGGCGTCTCGCCCCGGCCCACATACGCGGCGAGCAGGTCCCACTGGACCGCCAGGTGATAGCGCCCGGTGTCGCCCGGAGCCGTCAGCATGCGCGCCGGCAGGGCGCCCGTTTCGGCGCCGGCATGCGGCACCGCGAGCCGGCTGTACTGGATGGCGCGCGATCGGTAGTCGTCCGTCTGCTGGATGAGCGACGCCACCACCAGCAGGTCGGGCGACATGAATCCTTCGTCCTCGAGCCGGCGTTGCGTCGCGGGTTCCAGCTCCAACCCTCCGGCGGGGATCCCCCAGTAGATTTCCGTACGCGTGCTCCCGTCGGCGTCGAGGAAGCGCGCGGAGCGGGCGCGGACGGGGAGGGGCGCGAGTTCGTCGAGCGACTGCGAACGGTAGGCCGGCACCCGGTCCTCCCGGTGTGCGGCGATCATCTCGTCGCTGGCGCGGGCCTCGGAGAGCGCGTGCTGGATGTAGAGATCCGGGCGATTCAGGTTGAACGAGCCGCCGGGCAGGCTCACGTCGGCGGGGTTGGCGCGGCTGTCGTTGATGGCCCGCCGAACCGGGTCGCTGCCCTCGGAATCGATGTCCTCGCGCTCGCTGCCGAAGGCGCGCTCGACCGCGGCGGCGTTTTCCGCTTCCTCGATCATGCCGGCGAACGCCGCCACGTCGGTGTAACGCGTCGCGTAGGCTTCGTTGTAGAGCGACAGCTGCTGGTAGATCTGTTCGAGCGTCCACATCATCGCCTTCGCTTTTTGCCGGCCCCGGGCGCTGTTGCCCAGCCCGCTGCGGACGGACGTCGGGATGAGGCTCTGCACGTCGCCCAGCCGGAACCGCCCCCCGGTATCGTGGAAAATGAACTGGGCGGAGGGGTCGATCCGGGCGTAGTACCAGAATTCGTTCGCGGGGAAATCGGACGCGTTGATGGTGAGGCTCCGATCCATCACGTGATTCCGGAATTCGGTCGCGTCGAAGTTGACGTGGGTCTGGTAGTCGGGCGCTCCCAGCCGGATGTATACCTGGCCGCGATCGTCGTAGCCCTCGGCATCCCGGTAGGCGACGCGGGCGTGGGCGATGCGGCGGAGGTGTTCCTCCAGGAATTCGTTGTGGAGCGACGCCGGCTGGGGATCGCGCCGGCGCCACCAGGCGGCGACCGACTCCGCGATGGCTGTCGACAGCGGGAGGCACGTCGCGGCGGGGACCCATTCCGGCAGCAGGAGGTGCAGGGCCTCGCAGTAAGGCGCGAGGGGAGCCTGCAGGGAGTCGGGCATCGGGCCGGGGTACCGGAGCAGGCCGGCGTAGGCCTGGGTGGCCAGCGGATACGCATCGGCCGCCTGGCTCTCGAACACCCGGTCGACGAAGGCAAGCGCGACGCCGGGGTCGAACGCGCCTTCCGCGTCGAGCGCCAGCAACTGGCTGCGGAGGGTATCGACGTCCTGGGCGCGGGCGGTGATGGCCGGCGCGGCGAGTCCGGCCAGTGCCAGCCCTGCGACCAGCCATACGGCCGCCCGGCGTGCCGGCCGCCCGGGTAGATGCGTACACTGCGCCATCGCCGTCTCCGTTCGTGGTGCGTGGAGGCTCTTGAAACGAACGAAGGGCTGCCTCGGTCCGAGACAGCCCTTCGTAACTACAGCCGAACCGGGAGGGATTCGAGGTTCAAGGCTTGAGGTTCAAGGTTCAAGGTTTATAGGTCAAGGATAGATTTCACGAAATAAACGCTCGGTCGATCGCCTTGAATCTCGAACCTTTGAACCTTGAACCCTTACCCACGAACCCGAAGCCTTGTACGCGCGGGAATCCTTCCCGCGCTAGATGTTCGTATTGATATTCCGCTCGTTCTGGGTGATCGGGAAGTACTGCCACGTGTCCGGGCCCAGATGCCAGATATCGAACCGGCGTTCGTCGACGAGCCGGAGGCCCATCGTGAAGAGCTCCTTCTCGCGCTCGACGATGAGCGTGCTCTGGTCGAGCGCGCCCAGCGGGTCGATACCGTGGCTGGCGCGTACCGCGTTGACGCGGGCGAGGGCGCCGGCCGGGTCGGAGGCCAGGTCGAGTTCAGCCAGCATCAGCTCGTTTTCCTGCCAGGTCGCGAAGGCGATCGGCGTGGAGCGGTCGATGTAGCGTCCCTGGCGTTTGAACACCGTGCCGTCGCTGCCCGTGATGTCCTGCAGCTGGATGCGGTTGGCCTCGTTCGGGTCGTTGGCGATGTAGCCTTCGTACCGGAAATCCACCACCCACTGGGTGCGGCCCACGCCGGCCTGGACGTACCACTCGTTCGAGTTGTCCACGCTGTGGAGCGACTGGAAGGGCGCGTCGCCCTCCTGCATGCCGGCCAGCGCGGCCGTGCGGGCCTCGGCCGTATTGCCCTGGATCAGCTGGATCCGGGCGATCAGGGTGTTGATGGCCCGCGCGTTGTAGTCGTCGGCCAGCCCCAGCGCAGCGTTCAGCTTGGCGAGCGCCTGCGTGTACATCTCGGGGGCAGGGATGAACGGACCCGGGTTGGCGGGATCCTCGGTGATGATGCCGCCGCCGCCGCCGTCGATATCCAGCCCGAAGTAGGTCGCGTAGAAATACCGGGCGATGCCTCCGTAGAGGTTGCCGGTAAACGTCGCTTCCTGCTGGAGGTCGGTGTCCTCGAACGTGATCTCCGCCGCACGGGCGAGCAGGTTGTCGGCGAAAAAGCGCAGTTCGCCGAGGGCGTTGTATACGCCATCGTTGGAGTTATTGGCGAACTCGATCACGCCCTCGTCGATCTCCGCGTAGGTCGGGAAGGTCGCGTTCGGCACGCGCTGATCGAAGAACAGCTCGTCCGACAGGCCGCCGGCGTGCAGGGAGATGCGGTCGTAGGTCGTGGAGAACCGGGATTGCACCCCCTTGATCACGAACTCGATCTGGCTCTCGCTGTTCAGCTGGGTGTCGTCGATGCTGTCGATCGGCTGGTCGACGTCTCCCACGAAGGAGTCGCAACCGGCCATCGCTCCGAAGAGGACGAACAGGGTCGTATATAAAGCTAGTTTTTTCATCGTTGTATCCTGAATGGGTGACAGTTCCTGGGTGCGGGCACCACGCGGGCATCAGAATCCGATATTGATCGAACCGTAGATGACCCGCGGCTGCGGCAGCGTCAGGAAGTCCTGACCCCGACTGGCGGAACGCGCGCCGGCGAAGTTCACTTCGGGGTCGGCGCCGCTGTATTTCGTGGTCGTCCAGAGATTGCGCGCGGCAAGGCTGAAGCTCAGGCTGCGGATGTACTTCGTGGCGTTGGCTTTCCGGAGGATGTCCGTAAAGTCGTAGCGCAGGCTCACCTCGCGAAGCTTCAGGAAGTCGGCCTCTTCGATGTAGTTGCCGTCCGTGGAGACGCCGTTGACCGCGGTCTGCGTGCTCGCCACGATTTCCGCCGCGGCGCGGTACGCGTCGGTGCCCACGTCCGGGATGACGATGCCGGCATCCTCGAGGCCCACCGATTCCGGCGTGATCTGGCCGATCTGGACCCGGGCGACGTTGCGGTTGTAGTTGGCGCCGAAGAGCGTCTGGAACACGGCCGTGTTGTTATACAGGCTGTAGCCGAGGCTCCAGTCGATGAGGCCGTTGAACGTGAAGTTCTTCAGGAAGCGGACGTTCAGGGAGAACGATCCGTTGTGTTTCGGATAAGGCAGGCCGAACAGGGCGCGGTCGACTTCGCCGTCGCCGTCCGCGTCGGTCTGGACCAGCTCGGCGCCGGCGTAGGAGCCGTCCGAGTTGAAGATGGCGCGGGAGGACCACGTATAGAACGCGGACTGCGCCAGGCCCTCCTTCGTCACGTTGAGGTCGAAGCCGTCGAAGATCGGCTGCGCGCCGCCGAGGTCCTTGACCTCGTTTTCCTGATAGTTCCACAGGAAGCCGAAGTCGACCCCGGTATTCCGGGTGCGGATGACATCGACCCGCAGGCTCGTTTCGATGCCCCAGCCGTCCGAGGCGCCGACGTTAAACGGCACGCTCGAGGCGGTCTGGCCGCTTGAGGGCGGGTTCTGGAACCCGATGATCGAGTTCTCGGCGCGCTGGATGTAGCCGGTGACGTCGAGGCCGAGGCGGTCGTTGAAGAGGCCGAGCTCGATGCCCGACTCCAGCTCGCGGATGCGCTCCGGCTCGATTTCAATGTTGCCGATGAAGTTGGTCACCGCGCCGGCGCCGTAGCCGGACGGCTCCGCCTGCCAGCGGAGGAGCGAGGCGTCGAGCAGCCCCGGAAGCTGTCCGGTTTCGCCATACGCCGCGCGGAACTTGAAGAAGTCGATGCTCTGCGGCAGCGTGGTGAGTTCGTCGACCCGGACGGCGAAGCTGGCTTTCGGGTAGTAGATGCTCGGCGCATCGGCGCCGATGGCCGTGGCGAAGTCGCGGCGCAACCCGAGGGTCACGAACAGCCAGTTCTGGTAGGCCAGTTCCTGTTGGAGGTACACGCCGGCCTCACGCGCATGCGTGAACGCCTCATCGCCGCCGATGAAGTCGGCGCCGGCGCCCACGTTCGTGATCAGCTCGGTCGAGAAGTTCTGCTTCGTGATCTGGAAGCTCCGCAGGATGCGGTTGAACGACTGCGACCCGAGGATCGTCGTGGCGGTCAACGCCTCGCCGAGCTGGTACGAGTACCGACCGTTGAAGTCGTACGTGTACTGCTCGTTGCGGCGGTTGAAGATGTTCCGTTCGCCGTTCGTCCGCCCCGAGTAGGACAGGTTCGACGGGTACGATGCGTCGTTGCGGAGGTCCGTGCCGTCGAAGCCGACGGAGGCGCGGAACGTGAGCGCTTCGATCGGGCGGTACTCGGCTTCGACCCCGCCGGTGAAGCGGGCGATGCGCTGCAGGTTCACGATGTTTTCCAGCGCGGTGCTGTCCGTGAAATTGAACGGCGCGCGCGCCAGCAGGGTGTTGCCCAGGTAGCCGAAGATGTTGTTGTCGTTCTGCGGGCGGTTGATGTCGTTGATCGAATAGCCGGTGTTGGCGCGCAGCGTAACATTCTTGGCCGGGAAGGCCTCGAAGTTGGCGCGGAAGCTCTGGCGATTCTGGGCGTTGTTGTTGATGTGGCCCTTTTCGTCGCGCAGGTCGTACGAGGCGAAGTAGCGAACCCGTTCGGAGCCGCCGGAGAAACCGACCGTGTGCTGCACGATGGCGCCGTCGTTGAAGAACGCGTTCGCCGTCTCCGGCGAGCCGGCGTTGAACTTGGTGTATTCGTCCGCCTGCTGGTTCGCGCCGTACACCGCCTTGTACGTCAGGCTGTACGGGCGCTCGCCGCCGGCGAGGCGGCCGCGCTTGGTCGTGATGAGCACCACCCCGTTGGAACCGCTGGTGCCGTACAGCGCGGCGCCGGCGGGGCCTTTGAGGACCTCAACCGACTGGATGTCTTCCGGGTTGAGGTTGGCGAGCATCGATACACCCTGGCCGCCCGCGCCGAAGCCGTTGACCTGCGCGTTGTCGATCCGGACGCCGTCCACATAGATCACCGGCTGGCCGTCGCCGTTGAGACCGGTGCTGGAACGCATCACGAACCGGATGCCCCCGCCCACGTTGCCGGACGCCGGCTGAACCGTCACGCCCGAAATTTTGCCGTTCAGCAGCTGGGAAACATCCTGGTAGGCGTTCTGCTCCAGCAGGCCCTCGGTGGTAATCGCGGACACCGCGACTTCGGCCCGCGCCTTCGATGTGGCCGAGGCGATGCCGGTGACGACGACTTCTTCCAGGCCGGTGAAGTCGTTCGCCAGCATGAAGTCCTCGGTGGTGACGCCGGATCCGATCGATACCGACCGCTCGGAGGCTTTGTAGCCCACGAAGGTGACGCGCACCGTGTAGGTGCCGGCGGGCAGGTCGCGGATGGTGTAGGTTCCGTCGAGCGCCGTGGCCGAACCGGTGTTGAGTTCAAGAATCAACACGTTGGCGCCGGGCAGCGGGTCGCCCGTTTCGCTCTCGGAGATCATCCCTGTCAGACTTCCGGTTTGCGCGTACAGCGCCGCCGGGAAGGCGAGGATGACTAGCAGCGTACTCAAGAATCTGTTCATATGTCCTCCTGATCGTTAAGCCGTCGCTAATGCATTCGGGAAGTCGGCTCGCGCCCCCGTGTGCGGAAACGAGCCGTGCCGTCCGACGGCTGTGTGTCTTTTTCCGGTTGCGCCCTGCGTCTGGATGGCAACCGCAAGGGGGATAACGTTCGACTGCAGCACCCGATGGCCGGGCGTCAGCCGTTTGGTGGAGTGGCTTGAGGATTCGGGCCTTCGCAATACATCATGTCTTGTGGCAAAGGCCCCACTTATTTAGACAAAATCAACATAAGGCTTTCCGGGAATCGATTTCCAGCCTGGCAGCGCGGGCGGGCCTATACGCCTCGTGAATGGCCGATATAGCCCGTTGAACGGGCGATCATGGGGCGATGAAACTGCCTAACTCCAAGCGCGCGAAGACAATGCTTGCATAATCGTCCCGTTCGTAGAGCAGGCCGACGGTGGCCGAATCCACCGCCACGAGTGAGGAGTAGGCCGCCATGCCGGCATCGACGAGCCGGCACGTGCGCCAGGTCGCGCCATCGTCGAGGCTGGCGCGCACCGTCATGCTGTCCCGGCTGCGGCTCGCGGGGTTGGAGAAGAGGAGCACGCCGCCGTCCGGACGGGTTAGGCGCAGCAGGCTGGCCTGGCATACCGGTTCCACCAGCACGGTGTCGAGCCGGATGTCCGACCAGGTTACGCCGGCGTCCGAGCTCGTGGCTACGGCCCGGGCGTGGCGCCCGTGATACGACCGCATGTTGAGCATCAGCCGGCCATCCGACAGCTGGGCCACGGTCGACTCGTTCGTGAACGGGGCGGCCACCCCGCCGATCTGCCAGGTGGCTCCACCATCGTCGCTGAAAAGGATGTGGCTGCGGTAGGCGGCGGGGTCGCGCTCGGCGACGGGCGTCGAGTGATTCGCGGGGATCACCAGCCGGCCGGCGTGGGGGGCCTGTTCCAGCTGGATGCCCGCCACGGGGCCGGTAGCGTACCAGCGCCACTCGGGCCGGCGCGCCTGATCGCTGATGTCCCTCGGCGCCTCCCACGACCGTCCCCCATCCGCCGAGCGGGTATACCAGACGCGGCGCACATCCTCGCTGGTCCCCGTGATGATCGCGGCCTCGCGGTCGGTGCCCAGGTTGCGCGTCATGAGCAGGTGGATGATGCCCGTGCGTCGATCGACCACCGGGGCCGGATTGCCGCACGTATGCGGGCCGTCGTCGCAGACGATCTGGATCGGCCCCCACGTCGTTCCGCCGTCCTCGGATCGCCGGAGGACCACATCGATGTCGCCGGCATCGCCGAGGCCCGCCGTGCGCCCCTCGGCAAAGGCGAGCAGATGCCCTTCCGGCGTCGCGATGGCGACCGGGATGCGATAGACCGGGTACGGGCCCTCGCCCGTGTGGTATACGGTGACCGCGGCCGGATCGGCATCGGGGGTCGAACAGCCGGCGAGCCCGATGAGCATCAGGAGGACGGGCAGGAAGCAGGGCTTGAATCGGGGGCGGATCGTCATTACGGAATTACCCGGCCGGGTGGCGTTTCGAACGGTGCGCGGGCCGGTGTCGGTGCCCGAACGCAGCGTGTGAGCGTCGATTTCTCCGGGAAAAGTACGCCTTTGCCGGGAATAAGGCACTTTTTTCCTCTCGACGCTCCCCGGATCCGTTGCCGGCATGCTCCTTGGTTTCCTCGCTGAAAAATCTGCTGACAGCGTCATTCGCTTGCCCCCCGCACCGAGCGCGCTTGTCAGATTTGCTTGTCACGTTGAATCGCCAGCACTTATGAAAAATCTACCCCCGGCGCGCTCCCGTATCGCCCTGGTCATTCTGGTCGCCCTGTTTCTCAGCCCTTCCTTCCTGCAGGGCTGCGATACGGTGGAAACGACCGGCGTTGCCGGCGACCAAGCCACGCCAGAAGCCGTCCCTGAAAGCAATGGGCCCAAATTCAGGAACTCCCATCTGTTGGAGAACGCCATTCGTGATCGAGAAGGGGCTGGAAAAAGCGGAAGCGCCAGCCTCGGCCTCGTGGTGGCCATCAACGCCCAGAATGTAGTCGATCGCTACCAGGTGCTGGATCGCTATCAGGTGCTGGATCGCTATCAGGTGCTCGACCGGTACGAGTACAACGAAGGATTCGACGGCTTCGCCATCACCGTCAGCGACCGCCAGGGGCTCGAAGACTATTACGCCTTCCTCGATCAGCTCGAGCAGGATCCGGACATCTTATGGTACGAGCCGGACTACAGTGTCGAGACGCCGACGAGTTCGACCGCTTTCGGGTCGTTCAATCAGGTCGTTCCGTGGAGCGTGGCGGCGATCGGCGGAAGGGACAGCTGGACGCGATCGGGCGACGGTTCCGGATCGGTCGATGTGGACGTGTTCATCCTGGACAGCGGCATCGGATCCGGTCTGACGGGCACTTCGTGGATCGACGACATGAACCTGGCGTCGAATCTGGACTTCCGCGGCGGATTTCTGCCCAAGCCGGCTGACGGCATTGGCCATGGATCGCACATCGCCGGCATCATCGGCGCCATTGACGACAACGACGGCCTCGTCGGTGTCGCCCCCGGCGCGCGCCTCCACAATCTGCGTGTGCTGAACGACAATGGGCAGACCGACGTGTCGGTCGTGATCGCGGCCATGGAGCATGTCATCCGCTACAAGCGCAACGCCCCCTCCAAACCGATGGTGGTCAACCTGAGCCTCGGCGAGCATGTCGGTAATAACGGGTACACCGGGCTTGATCTCGTGGTGAAAAAGGCGATCGAACAGAAGATTACGGTGGTGGTCGCCGCCGGCAATCAGGGTGTAACTGCCTCGAACGTAACGCCTGCGCACGTTCAGGACGCCATCACGGTGGGCGCATACGATGTGAATGGCGTGTTTGCCACCTTCTCCAACTCGGGTCCGATGGTGGACATCCTCGCGCCGGGCGTCAACGTGATGTCGTTCGGCAGGACGCCGCTCGATGCGCCGGTCAATATGAGCGGCACCTCGATGGCGGCGGCGCATGTGACGGGTGCAGCGGCGCTCTATCTGGGGCAAAATCCGACCGCCACGCCGGAGCAGGTGCGCGACGCCCTGCTGGGTATGGCCAAGACGTTCGTCACGGGCACGCCGAACAACACGACCAGGAAGTCGGTCTGGGTCGCTCAGCCCCCCGTCTATGCGAAAATGGTGGCCAAAAAGAGCCAGAAATGTATCGACATCCCCGGCGGTTCGATGGACCCGCTGGCGGAACTGATCCAGTGGTCGTGCCACGGCGGCGACAACCAGCGCTGGAATCTGGTCTCGGCCGGCGATGGATACTACCATATCGTGTCGAAACACAGCCAGCAGTGTATGGACGTCATGGGCGGTTCCTCGTCCGACGGCGCCAAGGTCATCCAGTACGGCTGCCACGGCGACGACAACCAGCGCTGGAAAAAGGTGGATGCGGGCAGCGGGTACTTCCAGCTTCGCGCGGCGCACAGCAACAAGTGCCTCACCGTCATGTCTTCCAGCTCGTCGGATGGCGCATCGATCGAACAGCGCGGCTGCTCGCTCTTCGGTGGCGACAATCAGAAATGGAAATTCGTCGAGTGATTCCACACGGTGATAAGGCGTCTCAAGAAGAAGGGCGGATCGAGCGATCCGCCCTTTTTTTTTTCGGGGATACCTGATCCCGTACGCGGTACGGATCTGCCCCATGGTGCCGGGTTTTATTACGGCATGAAGGGAGTGTAGCCGAATCTGCTCCGCATCGTCCGTGCGTGAATCGGATGGGTGCTCCCGAACGCCCCGACCCACGGTTCGGGGCTTCGTTGTTTTACGCCCGGCCTTGACGAAACCAGAATAGAGTGATATTATCAATTTGTTGTTCTTCCGAAAACGGCCACCCTTGGCTGCCACAGACGTTTCGCCACCATGGTACACCCCCGTTCCACCCGCGCCATCTGCGCCTTCGCGATGATCCTGGTTTTCGCCGGCCGCCTCCAGGCCCAGGATGCGCCGGCCCCCCTCTACCGGAATGCCGCCGCGCCGATCGACCAGCGCGTGGAGGATCTGCTCGGACGCATGACGCTCGAAGAAAAAGTCGGCCAGATGCAGAGTCTGTGGCAGGGCAAGGCCGCCATCACCGACGCCGAGGGCCGTTTCGACCCGACCAACGCGCCGGAGTGGTTTCGGATCGGGATCGGCCGCATCGAACGCCCGGCCGACGGCCATACGGCCCGGGGCTCCGCGGAGTTTACGAACGCGATCCAGCGCTGGGTGATCGACAACACGCGGCTCGGCATCCCGGTGCTGTTTCACGATGAAGCCCTCCACGGCGTGCAGGGTGCGCAGGCGACGAGTTATCCGCAGGCGATCGCGCTGGCCAGCACGTGGAATCCGGACCTGCTGGAACGCATCTTCGCCGGCGTCGCGTCCGAGGCGCGCGCCCGCGGCGCCCAGCAGGTGCTGGCCCCGGTCGTCGATGTCGCCCGCGAGCCGCGCTGGGGACGCATCGAGGAGACATACGGCGAGGACCCCTACCTCGCGGCGCAGATGGGCATCGCGGCGGTGCGCGGCTTCCAGGGCGCCGGCGCGCCGATCCACGCGCCGCACGTCATCGCCACACTCAAACACATGGCCGGACACGGGCAGCCGGAGTCGGGCATGAACATCGGGCCGGCCAACTTCTCCGAGCGCGTGCTGCGCGACGTATTCTTCTATCCGTTCGAGACGGTCATCCGCGAGGCGGGGCCGCTCAGCCTCATGCCGTCCTACAATGAAATCGACGGCATTCCCTCCCACGGCAATACCTGGATGCTCAAGGAGGTGCTCCGCGAGGAATGGGGCTTCGACGGCGTCATCGTGTCCGACTGGGAGGCGATCCGCCAGATGATCAACCGGCATCATGTGGCGGCGGATCATGCCGAGGCCGCCCGCCGCGCGCTGGCCGCCACCGTGGACATCGAACTGCCGGACATCCAGACCTACTACACACTGGTGGATGAGGTGCGCGCCGGCCGCGTGCCGGAATCGGCGATCGACACCGCCGTTCGCCGGCTGCTGAAGGCCAAATTCCTCGTCGGGCTCTTCGAGCATCCCTTCGTCGACCCGGACGAAGCCGACGCGATCAGCGGCGCCGCCTCCTTCCGCCCGCTGGCGCTGGAAGCGGCGCAACAGGCGATCACGCTCCTCAAGAACGACAACGGCCTGCTCCCGCTGCGGGCCGACCGGCTGAAACGGGTCGCGGTCATCGGGCCCCATGCGGCGGAAGTGCTGCTCGGCGGCTACGCCGGCCGGCCGCGCCACACCGTGAGCATCTACCAGGGGCTGCAAGAGAAACTGGCCGGCCAGGCCGAGGTCGTCTATGCCGAAGGCGTCCGCATCACGGAAGACACCTTTACGGATGAGCCGCAACCGCATATGCAGGGCGAGCGGTCGTATCCCCGGTGGAACAGCGACGCCGTGCAGTGGACCGATCCGCGCACCAACCGGGACCGCATCGCGCGCGCCGTCGCGCAGGCCCGCCGGAGCGACGTGGCGATCGTGGTCGTTGGCGACAACGAGAAGACCTCGCGCGAGGCGTGGGCGGAGAACCACCTCGGCGACCGGTCCGACATCGGCCTGCCGGGGCAGCAGGCCGAACTCGTCCGCGCCATCGTCGCGACGGGCAAGCCGGTCGTGCTCGTACTCATCCACGGCAGCCCGCTGGCGATCCCCGACGTGGTGGACTCGGTGCCGGCGATCCTCGACGGCTGGTATCTCGGCCAGGAAACGGGCACGGCGGTAGCGGACGCCCTGTTCGGCGACATCAACCCGGGCGGCAAGCTGCCGCTGACCATCCCGCGCGACATCGGACAGCTCCCGATGTTCTATAACCACAAACCCTCCTGGGGCCGCGGCTATCTGACCGGATCCACCGAACCGCTCTTTCCCTTCGGCTACGGGCTCTCGTACACCACGTTCGGCTACGCCAACCTCCGGCTGGAGGCCGACGCGATCGGCCGCTACGGCGCCACCCGGGTGATGGTGGATGTGACGAATACCGGCGACCGCGCCGGCGACGAGGTGGTGCAGCTCTACATCCGGGACCAGGTGAGCCGGGTGGCCCGGCCGGTCAAGGAGTTGCGCGGGTTCCGCCGCATCACGCTCCAGCCCGGAGAGACGCAGACGGTGTCCTTCGAGATCGGGCCGGACGCGTTGTCCTATCACGGCCTTCATATGGAGCGCGTCGTCGAGCCGGGGGCCTTCGATGTGATGGTCGGCGGCAACTCGGCGGACCTGCAGACCCTCGTACTCACTGTAACCGAATAATGCGGACGATCCTCGCATCGGAACAGGATCCGGGATGCGATGCGAAGCGTGGGGCGGCCTTCGCCCCATCGAGCGGTGCGCCGGCCCGGTGAACGCGAGCGGCCATTACTGCGCCAAAGCTGGATGGGTCGAGTTGCCTAACACCACGTTTGTAGGGTGGAATGAGGCATTATGTTGATCCAACCTGGCTTGCCGCAGCCTTATCGCACTTCTTTCGGATCGATAAAGACCCATGACGCTTCAGATTTCAGCCCGGGGCACCATCCGGGTGCTTTCCACCGTAGCCCTGCTGCTGACCCTGGCGCACGGCGTGAGTGCATACTGGTGGCACATGGATGAGAACCGATTCAGCGAGCTGCTCGTCGAGAAATTTTCGTTCGAGGGGGAGGGCAATTTCCCCTCCTTCTTTTCGGGGGCGCTGCTGCTGCTCGCCGCCGGCCTCTTCGGCCTCATCGCCCGCAGCGCGCGGGCCGGCGGGCGACCCGGATGGGGATACTGGAGCGGACTCAGCGCGCTGTTTTTTTTCCTGACGTTCGACGAAGCAGCCCAGCTCCATGAAAAACTCGATACCGATCTGATCTGGGCCTCCATCGAGACGACGGGCTTCCTCGCCTGGCCGTGGGTCATCATCTACGGTGGATTGACGCTGGCCTTTATCGTCGTTTACGGGGCGTTCTGGTACCGGCTGCCGCCGTTCTATCGCCTGCGCTACGGCATCGCGGGCGCCCTGTACGTCTGCGCGGCGCTCGGGTTCGAGATGGTGGAAGCCAACCTGTACGTGACGCAGGGGGGCGTGACGCCGCTGTACATCGTGGTTGCGTCTCTGGAGGAAGTGCTCGAAATGGTCGCCATCATCGCCACGATCGGACTCAACATGCGGTACCTCTCCGAGGAGGTGCCGGCGCGCTTCGTCTTCACCGCGCGCGACGCCATGCCGGCCTGACCCTGCCTCGCGTCAGGACGCCGTCTGGGTTTCGGGCTCGAGGACCGGCAGCCGGAACCAGAAGGTGGCGCCCTCGCCGGCGACGCTCTCGACCCCCACCTCGCCCTCGTGCTGTTCGATGAGTTGCTTGACGATGTACAGCCCCAGTCCGGTGGAATGCTCGCCGCCCGTGGGCTTCGCGCTGAGCTGCTGCCCCTTGCCGAAGACGCGGTCGAGGTCCTCCTGCGTCAGGCCCGGTCCTTCGTCGCGGACGCGCAGGATCGCGCCGTTGTTTTCGTGCTCCAATCCCACCCACACCTGGCTTCCGGGCGGGCTGTACTTGACGGCGTTGGAGACCAGGTTGTCGACCACGCGCATGATCGCGTCGACATCGACCTCCACCGCTACGCTGGAAGCCCGGGCGAAATGGATGTCGATCTGCTTGTGGATGGCCTGCTGATGGTTCCACCGCAGCGCCGTCTCGATGATGTCGTTGAGATCGATGTGCTCTTTGTTGAGCGCGAGCTGTTCGCCCTCGCGGTGCTTGTCCAGCAGTTCCTTGATGATGCGCAGCATCCGCGCCGCCTCGGAATGCAGCAGGGTGATGCATTCGAGCGCCTCGGCCTTCATGTCGTCGTCCGTCGAATCCCGGATGCTTTCGAGGATCAGTTCGGCGAGACCGATGATGCCGGCGAGCGGGTTCTTGAGGTCGTGCGACGCCACGCCCAGGATTTCGTTGTTCTGCGCCAGTGCCTCAATCAGTTCCGCCGTGCGCTGAATCAGCGTCTCGTTGGCGCGGGTGAGGTGGTCGTTCGATTCGCGCAGCGCCTCGTTGGAACGGCTGAGCAGCAGCTGCTGCTCGCGCATCATGAGCAGGTTGCGCACGCGCGCCAGCAGTTCGCGCGCGTTGAACGGCTTGGCCATGTAATCGTCCGCGCCTTCCTCGAGACCTTCGAGCATCATTTCGCTCGTGGCGCGCGCCGTGAGGAGGATGAGCGGCGTGTGGCACAGCGCTTCGTCCTGCTTGATGGCCCGGCACATGGCGTGGCCGTCCATGCGGGGCATCATCACATCGCTCACGATCAGGTCGGGGCGGATGGCTCGCGCGGTGTCGAGCCCTTCCACGCCATCGCAGGCCTGGACGACGCGGTAGTGTTCGGCCAGGATGCTTTCGAGATAATCGCGCAGGTCGGGGTTGTCGTCTACCACGAGCACGACCGGCGCCGATGCGGGCGCGACGCGTTTCGGGCGCGGCGCCTGGGGCGTTTCGGGCGTCTTGTGCGCTTCGTCGAACGCCACGCCGGCCTGGGGCTCGTAGCCGTCTTCCGTATTCGCCGTGATCTGATCCTGCGCCAGATGGCCGGCGCCCGTCTGCAGGGTAATGATAAACGTCGTGCCGGCGCCCGGCTCGCTTTCCACGCGCACGCTGCCGCCGTGGATCTCGATCATCTCCTTGACCAGCGCCAGGCCGATGCCCGTGCCCTCGTGCTCGCGGGTGTTGGACCCGTCCACCTGATGGAAACGGTCGAAGATGTGCGGGAGATGGTCGGCGGGAATGCCCCTGCCGGTATCCTGGACGCGGACTTCGAGCCGGCCGTCGGCGTCGTCCAGCCGGGTGACGGTCATCGCGATGCGGCCGCCCGTCGGGGTGAACTTGGTCGCGTTCGAGAGCAGGTTGTAGAAGACCTTCTCGAACTTGTCCGGCTCGAAATACACCTCGGCGGTGGGGTGGCTGGAGGAGAAGGCGAGCTCGATGCCTTTTTTCTCCGCGAACGGCGAGACGGTGAGCATGACGTCTTGCAGGAACCGCACGATATCCAGCGGCCGCGTCCTGAGCTGCATCTTGCCGGCTTCGAGCTTGGAGAGGTCGAGCAGCTGGTTGATGAGCCGCATCAGGCGGAGCGCGTTGCGGCGCATGATGTCCAGCTGCCGGCCCAGCCGGTCGTCGACCGCTCCGTACGTTCCGTTGAGCGCATTCTCAATCGGGCCGATGATCATCGTGAGCGGGGTCCGGAATTCGTGCGAGACGTTCGCGAAGAACCGCGTCTTGAAGCGGTCCAGCTCGCGGAGCTTGTCCGCCTGCGCTTCGATGACGGCCTTGGCCTCTTCGGTTTTTTCTTTCTCGACCTGCAGGTCGTGCGTGCGCTCGGCGACGAGGAACGCCAGCTCGCGCTCGCGGGCGACGAGCTTGGCGACGCTGAGTTTGTGGCCTCCGATGATCGCCAGGAAGATGATCAGGCCGATGATGAGGTAGAACCAGACCGTCTGGTAAAAGAACGGCTCCAGGTAAAACGTGAATGTCGCGGGTGCTTCGCTCCATACGCCGTCGGCGTTTCGGGCGATCACGCGGAACGTGTAGGCGCCCGGCGCCAGGTTTCGGTAGTGCGCCGTGCGCTGCGTGCCGGCCTCGATCCAGTCGTCGTCCTCGCCTTCCAGGATATAGCGATACGTCGTTTCGGTGGGCGATACGAACGTCAGCGCGGTGTAGTCGATCTCGAGCCGGCTGGTCCCGGCCGGCAGGGTGTAGGAGGTGCCGTCGAAGCGCAGTTCGGTATTGACGCCTACGTGGCGGATGGCGACGGGGGGCGGCTGCGCGTTAAAGCGCATGTGGGAGGGCGACACCACCACGGCGCCGCGGTCGGTAGGGAACCAGAGCCGGCCGTCGCTGGATTGCCAGCCGGCGGGCTGGATGCCGCCGGTGAATTCCTGGCTCAGCAACCCGTCGTGCCGGTCGTAGACCTGGGAGGTGATCCGGTCGATGCGGCCGGCTGCAAGAGCGGCGACCTCATCGCGCGAGATGGTGTAAAGCCCGATGTTCGAACTGATCCACAGCCGCCGGCTCTCGTCTTCGAGGATCTGGAAAACCTTGTCGTTGAACAGGCCCTCGCTGCTCGTGATGACCGTGATGACGCCGTCTTCGATGCGATTGAGCCCGCCGCCGTAGGTGCCCACCCAGAGCACGCCGGCGCCGTCTTCGTGCAAGGACAGGATGCCATCGGTCGACAGCCCTTCCTCCTTGGTGAGGGGCACGATCGTCCCGTCCTTGAGCCGGTTCAGCCCGCCGTCGTACGTGCCGATCCACAGGGCCCCTTCATGGTCTTCCAGGAAAACGGTGACGTAGTTGCTCGTGAGCCCGTCGTCCGTGGAATACGTGGTAAAGGTGCGGCCGTCGAAACGTGACGCGCCGCCGCTCGTGGCGATCCAGAGTTGCCCCGCCCGATCCGTGTACAGGCCGAAGATGCTGTTGTCCGGCAATCCGTCGTTGGAGGTATAGACCTGCATGGCGCTGTTGCGCATACGGACGAGGCCGTTCGTCGTGCCGAGCCACACGCTGCCGTCGGGCGTGCCGGCGAACGAGAGGACGAAATCGGCCGGCATGCCGTTTTTCTGATCGTAGATCGTGGTGCTGCCGTCGAGGTCGAGCCGGAGGGCGCCTTTTTCCGTTCCAAACCACGACACGCCGGAGGGTTCGACGTAGATGGGGTAGACGTGTTCGTCGGGCAGGCCCTGATAGTGGGTGATCGGCGTCACCTTGCTTTCGTGCAACTGGTTGACGCCGCCGGCGTCGACGCCGATCCACAGGCTGCCTTCGCGGTCGATCATCAACGACCGGATGCTATTGCTCGTCAACCCTTCGTCCTGCGTCAGGCGATCCCGGTCGGGTACCGGCAGAACGGGTGTGGAGGGCATGCGGAAGATGCCGGCGTCGTTGGTGCCGACCCAGAGCTGATTGTCCGAGTCGGTCAGCAGCACGCTGATGTTGTCGCTCGGCAAGCCTTCCCTGGTGCTGAAATGCTCGACACGCCCTTCCGTGATCCGGAACAGGCCGCTCTTTTTGGTGCCCACCCAGAGCGCGCCCATCGTGGATTGCGCGAGCGAGGAGATGGGGGCGGATTCCAGCACGTCGAGCGGGAAGGGGCGGCTGAACACGCCGTCGGCAAGCCGGATGATCTGCCCGTCGAGCGTGCCGATCCAGACGGCGTCGGACCGGGTGTCTTCGAGAAGCGCGCCGACGATGCCGCCGTCATATCCCGTGATGGCGGTGACGAGGGTGTCCCTGATTGAAAAGAAGGCCTCCTGGGTCGATACCAGGATATCGCCGTTGCGCCGTTGAAGCAGGCCGGTGATGCGTCCGTCGACGAGGCTGTCGACCGGCGTGAAGGTCTGGTCGTGATACCGGAGGATGCCGCCGGCCTGGGTGCCGATCCACAGGTCGCCGTTGCGGTCGCCGAGCAGCGATCTGACGGTGTTGGAGTAGATCGTCCCCGTGGCGTTCGCATCGTAAACCTTGAGCTCGACCCCGTCGAAGCGAACGAGTCCTTCCTGGGTGCCAAACCAGATGTACCCATCCGTCGTTTGTGCCACGGTGCTGACGGTGTTCTGGGGCAGGCCGTCGTCCCTGTTCCACGAAGAAAGCACAAACTGCGTCAGTGCCTTGTTCGCCGGCAGCGGCGGCGGCATGACCGATTGTCCCCAGGCGATGCGCGCACTTATCCCGGCGATACACGTCAGGTATAAGACGCCTTTCAGAACGTGACGGAGCATGAAATCGGGGTTGGCAGGATGCTGGGGGCCGAGGGGTGTCGTGTGATTTCGCCGCATCGACGCCGCTAAACGCGCCTATGACCGGAAAAGACACCAGCTTCGATGCCTCCAAGCATCGTCAGATCGGCGCGTTTTCTTAAGCGCAAAAACCGCCTGATCGGGCTGGAAACGAAAGATAGAAGGGCCCTGAGAAGAGGTGGCAGGAACGGGATGTCGCGCGCCACAGGTCGGTGGCGCCGGGTATGGTCGCGCTGCCGGGTTCGGGAAATCGTTGAATTGCGTATGAACGGCCCGAGAGACGGCTGCTACCTGCCAGGATGGCGGGGGTTCCGGGGCGCCGGGATCGGCCGCATGATGCGAGCTCCCCAAACGACGAACGCCTCAAACAAGCCGTTGCAGACCTGTTCGAGGCGTTTTCTAGTGTGGGCCCGGTAGGATTTGAACCTACGACCAATGGATTCACCTTCCACATGTTTCCACGTGGGGTAGGACTATATCATCATCCACGCGAGGGTACGCGCTAGGATGGCGGGCGCTGATGATGGCGTATCGCATGGCCTGCTCACCATCTAGTCTCTGCACCTTTCGGTTACTGCGCCGTTAGACGCTGGCCTTCACCGACTTGGCTCAGGATTGCCGTATCGCGAACGACGTAGGGTTCCCTGAATTCACCCGCTGCGCACCGGACGATTACTCGACCGGGGCACCAAGAACCGTTTTTCGGAGGTTTTGGGTGTCGTATTCGGGACTGTGTATTTCCGCATGGCAGTTCGCACACACTAGAATACACTTTCGTGATTCTTCCAGAATGGCCTGCCACGTACGATTGGATAAATGCCTCAGATCCAACGGGAACGCTTTACCATCGCGAGAGACATGATGGAACTGAAGCGCTGCCAGATTAGCAGCATAACCGCAACGACTACATCCCCCACCCATCTGATCGACGAGTATCAGCTTTCTCGTCAAACCTCGACGGGTCTGGGAATATGCGGTGTTCGTTTGACGGCTAACCTTTCGATAGTGCGCGCGCTGCTTACAAGCGGCACGGCAATACCTAATCTGTTTGCCTACCAGCGGCTCACCGCATACGACACATATTCGCATCCGATCAAAGAACGATTTCTTGATGAGTCCACTGCTCTAACCGCTGAGCTACGGGCCCGGATCTTCGTGTTCAAGATCTGGCGGTGATACCCCTCAATGCCGGATGGGTTCGCAGGTGTTTCAACAGCGCTAATCGGCAGTGCACTCAGGTCCACAGAACCCTCGCATCCTCTTGGTTCTCTCAGTTCTCGACCTCATACAGGTCGTGGATCGCCTGCATGGTGGCGCGGAGCATGTGTTCGGCCTCTTTGCGGTCTACCTTGATGTAGCCGTGGATCAGGTCGTTGCCGCGGTCGACGATGTGACGGAGCTGGTGCTTCAGGGCCCGATACGGACGGAGGAGGCACAACATCCCGATCATCTGGGCCAGCGAGGGATCTTCGGCGTCGAGAAACCAGCGATGCGACGTGTGGGCGACGCGCTGTTCGACGTAGAGGTAGTTCTGGGAATGCGGGTCGTCCAGGCCGGCGCGGACGAAAATGTCTCGCACGGAAATCTCCAGCACCGTCCGGCACAGCGCGCAGGTCGCGTTGTATTGCTGGAAGACGAAGCAGTTGCGCAGCTCGTTGACGAGGTCCTCCAGGAAGTCGGGCAGCAGCCCGATGCCCAGCACGACCGACCCGACATCATACAGCCCTTCGATGTACCCGTACGGATCGAACCACGAAAAAAACAGGTCCTCGCTCAGGCTCATGATGTGATCCGCATCCAGCGAGTCCTGAAACAGCCCGCGGATGAAGCCCTCGGGCAGGTCGTTCCCGGTGCTGATCTTCTGGAGCTGGGCCCGGATTTTTTTGTCGGTGATTTCCGGCAACGCGGCGACCGAGCGGGGCAGCAGGCTCAGGCGTATGTCCTGACGCACCTTGTGGTACGACCGCAGGTGTGCGTGCGCCTTTTCCACATCCTGTTCCTCGATGGCGGCATCGAGGACGGCGTGATAGAGCGTTTCGAGCTGACGTACTTTTCCGACCAGGTCTTCCATGGCGGCAACGCTGCTTGTGCGCGCAGGCTCGGAAACGCCCGTGCGCTGCCGTTCAAGGCTCAGGATTACGGGTTCAGGACAGGGCGCAAAGATAACCGACCGCTGTATCCAGGTCATGGCCGGCCGCGAGGAGCGCGGGCGCCGGCATGGGGTCGATCTCCGTCGATGTCCGCTTCCAGGCCGCCGGAGGACGTTCCGGGCCCGGAAAGAGAGATAGGAAACGTATCGGCGGCAGGGGCTCCGACTTAAGCGACTGCTTATAGAAAGGCAGGGTGCCGCGCGGCGGCGTCTCGGATCACCGGTCTTCGCCGGTGTCGATCTTGATCTTGAGCGGCGAGGCGGCGGACGGGTAGTAGCTCACCACGCGATCGTTTTCGAAGGAGACGGTCGAGTGACCGTATTTGAACATGCGCTCAGTGTACTGGTCCGGCGTACCCTGCACGGCGATCACCTCGTCCCGGGTCGATCCGATCGAGAAATACTTCGTGCTCGTCGGCCGCGACGGCTCGAGGATGACGTTGAGCGGGTTGGATGGCGAGGCATGCCATCCGATGACATGGCCGTCGCGGAAAGAGACGGTCGAATACCCGTAATGGAGCGTGTTTTCGTTGAAGCTGTCCGGGCTGCCCTGCGCGGCGATGACTTCGTCTTTCGTCGAGCGCAGCGTGAAATACGTCGCGCTGGTGCGCGAGCCCGGCATGAGGCGGGCGTTGAGCGGGTTCTCCGGCGCCTGGTGCCAGTTTACGACGCGGCCCCGTTCGAACGTGATGCGGGACTTGCCGTACATCAGTTCGCGGCCGTCCTCGCCGAAGTGGTCGGGCGTCCCGTGAATGGAGATGATCTCGTCGCGGGTCGAGCCGACGGTGAAGTACTCGACATCGCGGTAGATGAACGGTAGCAGCCGGACCATAAGCGGGTGGTCCGGCGCCTGGTGCCAGCCGACGACGCGGTCGTTGTCGAAGACGACGGACGAGTAGCCGTAGCGGTAGAGGTTGTCGCGGACGATGATGTCCGGCTGTCCCTGTGCGGCGAGGACTTCGGCCTTGGAGGAGCCGAGCGTGAAGTAGCCCGCCGGCACGGCCGGCGCCAGCCGGCGCCGCGTCGTGTTGCGGGGTTCATCTTCCGCCGCGCCGGCCGGGTCGATCGGCCAGACGCTCGAGGTATCGGTGTCCGGAATGACGGCGCCTTGCGCCACGGCCGGCTGGGCCAGCTTGCGGGTGGCGGCTTCGCGCTCCATTTCGTCGACCCAGCTCCGGGTCTCCGCGACGCGGTCGTTGCGCTCGGTGAAAAAGAGGATGGCGGCGAAGCCCAGGATCAGCAGGATGCCGACGGAGAGGTAGAGCACCACCGGGCTGCGTTTCTTGCGGGTGCGGCGATACGGGTTGCTGTAAGCGTTTCCGTAGCGGCCATACTGGATCGTGGCGCGGCGATGCGTCAGGGACGCGGCAGGCGTCCATCCGCGCGACTTGGTGTGCGACGAGGAGGGGTTTGCGCCGGTCCAGTTATTTTGTTTTGCGTCGTCGCGAAACGCATTGAAGGTACTCGCGTTGGATGGGCGTTCAGCAGGGCGCCGGCGTCCATTCTGGCCATTCGTAGGCCGCCGGTATCCGCTATAGTACGCGCCGGACGCGCCGTTCGACGGACGCTGGCCTCCGGGCCGGTTGATCGTGCTCGAATCGGGCGAAGACGCCGGCGGCGCTTCAGATGCCGAGGGGTAGATGGGACGCTGCTGATTGGCCGTCGCTTCCGCGCGCGCACGCTGCCGGGCCTGATAGGCTCGGATCTTCTCGTACGCATCATTGATCTCCGCGAGCTTTTCTGCGGCCTTCGATTTTAGACGCGCATCTCCTTCGAACCGGTCAGGGTGCCAGACCTTGGCCAGATCCCGGTACGCCGCTTTCACCTCTTCGGGTGTAGCGCCGGGTTGCAGCTCAAGTATGTCGAAGTATTGCTTCATCGAGGCACCAGCGAATAGTCGTTATTCGGCGCGTGGATTCAAGGGTGCTTGTGTACCATCTGGACCATCATGCGCTCCAGGTTGCGACACCATTTCAACTCAGGCAATCGCCCGAAGGTGCAGCGTTGAGCGCCGACCGGGAGCTAGATGCTCCTATCGTTTCTCAGGATGCACTGGTACTCTCGTCCCATCAGATTGGATGCACGGAGCCGGGAGGCGGCGAAAAAAGCATGGAAGGGCAAACGGCGCTTCATGGCGCCATGCCCCCAAGATAGCCTATCAAAACCGTTGTGTAAACACCATTTCCACACTTCTTAGCCCCTCTACCGTTATGACCAGGCAAATTACAATACACTTACGATTGAAAGGACACAGCTTCGTGACAATCCAGGAGCCTCCTCTCTGTTGATTAGGGCTGCACACACGCTCTGTGTTCGTTTCGCTATCCAGCCGGTGCAAAAATACGCCGGATCACACCTCCAGAGAGGTGCTCCAAACCCGCAGTGATTGATCGATTAAAGGCGCATCCATCACCAGTCTAAAGTGCATAACCACTCGCGGTTAGCGCTGAAAAAAACCCTGCAGACTGGTGGTATCATGCACCACCCCTGGGCAGCGATCTACTCACCACCCCATGACGACCGAAGACGTTGAAAATCAAACGAATCCTCGCCGCGACTCTTTGCGATCGGCCCGAGCGCGCCTCGGTAAATAAACTGGTTGATGAATGCTACCGGCTTGCGCTGGCCTATCTGCAAAAGAAAGCCCGTTCCGGGTATCTCCTACCGCATCTTTTCGGGCTTACCCTTGAAGATCTGGCCCTCGACTGTTTCGCGGATCTCTTCCAGCGTGACGAACGGGGCCGCTTCAACTTGTTGGACCAGTATTTCGCCTCCGTCAAATGGCAGAAGATGGGCGAGCAGGACCTCTATATCGTACTTCGCCGGCTGATCTTCAGCAAGGTGAACGAGGGGCTCTTCCGCCGCTATCGTGAAGCCGACCCGACGCTGGCCAAGATCATTCGCAATATCAAGGACGCGGTGAAGGCCGATACCCGGCTCCAGCTCGAGCGCTACAATGGCAGCGCGTGGCTGATCGCCGGCGACTTCGACGCCTCGGAACTGAGCGGCGCGCCGATCGCGCCGGTCGAAGTCCTCGAAGCGCATCTCATCGCCTGGCTGTGCCGCTCGGCCAGCTCGCACGAACTGGTGTCGTCGTTCGTCGAGTTCGCCGCGGAACACCCCTACTACTGCAGCGCCTACCCGGTCACGGGCTTCGCCCAGGCCATCCGCGCCGCGTATGTCCATGTCGGCGAGACGAGCGAAGAAGCCGCCGCCGCCCACGAACAGGTGCTCCGTCCGGAAGAGGTCGAACAGGCCATCGAGCAGGCCACGCAGAAAGTGCAGACGGTCATGCACGACTCGTATGTGAAAAAAGGCAAGGTCTGCGTGTCCACCTTCGACACCTACTTCCATACCGTGCGCGACATCCTGACCGCTCAGTTCGTGCGGGATTCCCCGCCGGTCGGGTCGTATTTCGATGCCCTCAAGACGTACATCCCCAGCCTCTCGCGCGGGTCGTACAGCCAGGAGCATCGCAATATCCTGGAGTACATCACCAAGCTGTCCCGCTCCCAGCTCCTGGTCTATCTCAAGAACCAGGCTTAACCGCGGTCGGTCGTCCCAGACGGTGTGTGCGACCGCGGCGATACAGGAGCGCTGCTATCGAAATGCGAGGATCCGGGTGCGCGACTATCGCGCGCTTTCGTCGGATCCTCGCATTTTTTGGTTTCAGACGGCGCCGGCCGTCGATGATGGAGAGCGTAAGAATTTAAACTGCGAGTTGACTCGTCTCGCCTCGTTGATGTAGCTTTGGGGCAACTGTGTTAAAAATATTAGGGGGGCGCTGTCGATGGACAGAATAGATGAGATCGATGTAAAAATCCTTTCGCTGCTCCAGGCGCAGGGGCGGATGAAGCGAAATCGCATCGCGGAAGAAGTCGGGCTCTCGGTCCCGTCCGTGAGCGAACGCATGCGGAAGCTCGAGGAACGGGGCGTGATCACCGGCTACTACGCGGTGGTCAATGCCAAGCGGCTGCATATCGATATTACCGCCTTCATCCGCGTGCGCGTCGAAAATTCGGATGGCTATCCGGATTTCGTGCGGCGCGCGTCCGAGATGTCCGAAGTGCAGGAAGTGCACTCGATCACGGGCGAAGGATCGCACATCCTCAAAATACGAACACGCAACACGACGACGCTCGAACAACTCCTGGCCCGGATCCAATCGTGGCCGAGTGTGCAGGGGACGTCGACAAGCATCGTGCTCAGCACCTACAAGGAGACCCGGGCGATAGAGGTCGGGCCCACCGAACTCTTCGCCGGCGAAGGCACCTGAAGGTATCCCGGAAGGGTCGGACATCGTCCGGCCCTTTTTTTATGGACCCTTTTTTATGGAACGGCCGCGACGCACCCAACGCCGCTCCCGGCGGACTCCCACCCCGCTAGGGTCTAAAAAAATTAGGGGTTACGCCGACCGCCTGTGGGCACCGGCCCGGTGTGGAAGCGCTTCTTTTGTCTTATTTATTAAGGCTCAGGGCGGATAAGGTGTTCATAAATATTTGGCGAAGTGGGTTCCGGTTTCTTCCGGCCCGATTGCTATGATATAGGGCGCTGGCTATATTGCCGGCGGATTGGCCTAAATTATTTAGACATTTTGTTGCGACATCGTGATTTACCGACGATGCTACGCCCCGGCCATCGCGATGCGAAGCCTGTTGTACCCACGCCGCGCCGGCCGCGATGCCGACCGCCGATCCGCTCCCATGGAGTTTTCCATCCACGCACTCACTCATTCACGCTTGAATCCCTATGAGCACCAAGTATAAGCTCGAGTACATCTGGCTGGACGGGTACAAACCCGAGCCGAATCTCCGCAGCAAAACGAAAATCGTCACCCTGAGCAAGCCGCCGACGCTCAAGGATTGCCCGGAATGGGGCTTCGATGGCAGCTCCACGGAGCAGGCGGAAGGCCGCTCGTCGGATTGCCTGCTCAAGCCGGTCAAGATCGTTCCGGATTCCGAGCGCGTAAACGGCTACCTCGTGCTTGCCGAAGTGCTCAACGCCGACGGCACGCCCCATGCCACGAACATGCGCGCCGCGTTCGACGACGACCCGGACCTCTGGCTCGGCTACGAACAGGAATACGTGCTGATGCTCGATGGCAAGCCCCTCGGCTTCCCGGCCGATGGCTTCCCCGGCCCGCAGGGCCCCTACTACTGCGGCGTCGGCGCCGGCAAGGTCGCCGGCCGCGAGATCGTCGAGGAGCATCTGGATGTCTGCCTCAACGCCGGCCTCGAAGTGACGGGCATCAACGCCGAGGTGCTGCTCGGTCAGTGGGAATACCAGATTTTTGGCAAAGGCGCCAAGGAAGCGGCCGACAGCGTACAGCTGACCCGCTACCTCCTGATCCGCACGGCCGAGAAATACGGCGTTACCGTCGAACTGCATCCGAAGCCGATCAAGGGCGACTGGAACGGCAGCGGCATGCACACCAACTTCTCCACCACGCGCATCCGCGAGAAAGGAGGCGAGAAGTATGTCAGCGCCCTGATGGAACAGTTCAAGGCCACCCACAAGGAGCACATCGCCGTCTACGGTTCGAGCAACGACCAGCGCCTCACCGGCAAGCACGAAACCCAGAGCATCAAGAAGTTCAGCTTTGGCGCCAGTGACCGCGGGGCTTCGATCCGTATCCCGGTGGCCATGATCCAGAACAACTGGAAGGGCTATCTGGAAGATCGCCGGCCGGCCTCGAATGCCGACCCGTACCGCGTGGCGGCCCGCCTGATCGAAACGATCAAACAGGCCAAGTAAACGGAGCTTCCGGAGTGCGGGAGTCGGGGGAAAGGGCGTTTTATGCGTCCCTACCCTGGCTCCCGCGCTTACGTTGGGTCCGTCATCCGGCGAAATAATGCCTCGGCCTGCCGGCGCAGGTCCTCCAGATCCCCATCGTTCTCGATCAGGATATCGGCGCGCCGGCGCAACGTCGCCGGCGGCAGCTGGTGCTGCATCCGCGCGCGGATCTGCCCCTCATCCACGCCGTCCCTCGCCGCCACGCGCTCCAGGCGCGCCCGCTCCGGCGCATGCACGACGGCAACCGCATCGACGTACGCGTCACCCCCCGTCTCGTAAATCAGCGCGGCCTCGTAAACCAGCAACGGCGCCCCACGCTGGGCCGCCTCCGCCTTCCGCGCAACCAGGGCCTCCCGTACCCGGGGATGCACCAGTCCGTTTAACGTCGCCAGCCGCTCCTCGTCGCCAAAAACCTGGCGCGCCAGATACGCCCGGTCGAGCCGTCCGTCCTCCATGAACGTTTCCGCCCCGAAGGCGGCGATGAGCCCCGCCCGGAGCGCCGGATCCTCGTTCATCAGCCGTTTCGCTTCGGCATCCGCATAAAACACCTCCGCGCCCATCGTTTCGAGCATGCGGCAAACGGTCGTTTTGCCGCTTCCGATTCCGCCGGTGACGCCAATGGTTTTCATGGGAGCAGGGTACGGGTTGCAGGAACGGGGCCTAGAGCGGCCAGGACAGGGTGACGGCCAGGTTTGGAATATAGCGGCGCGTGCCCTTGTCCGCTTCCTTCCGGATGTGGGCGGCGGACTCTTCCGGCAAGTCGCCATAGAGCCTGTACCGGATCCGCTGCCAGTTCACCCAGCCCTCGAAGCGGAGGCTCCCGCCCGACGTCATGCGCCAGTCGATGGCGGTCGTCGGGCCGACCTGCTCGATCCATCGCCGGCCGGGGCGCGTGACCGTGGTGCGCAGGACGGCGCCCTGTTCGTCGCGGAGGATCCGGCCGGCTTCGTCCAGCCGGCGATAACGCACGGTCGTCGCCCGGTCGTAGTCGGTCCGCACGAAAAAGCGGAAGCCCAGCTGCGCCACGAGACGCCGGCCCGTCTGGATCCGAAGACGCCCCCCGTAGGTCCGCAGGGTATCGAACGGGATTTCCGCAAACCGGTCCTGCAAAAACCGCCCCAGCCGCAGATCGCTCAACGTCCCGTCGGCCAGCAGGCGGAGGTGACGGCCCAGGTCCTGCTCGAACGATCCGTCGTAGCGCAGTTCGCGGGCCGACTGGTCGGTGGCGCGCCGGCCTTCGAGCACAAAGTCGTCGACCGTGTACGTGGCGCGGACTTCAGACGACAGCTGCGCCTTCGTGGCCGGCGACGGGGACCACGTGAGGCTCGGGCGGAGGCGGAGCGACCGCTGGATGTTGTTCTCCGCCGAGCGCTGGGCCTTCAGGTATACGGTGTGGTAAAACGTGCCCAGCATGCGGACATCGGCTTGCAGCGCCCGGCTGATCTGGTACTGGAAGCCGGCCTGGCCGTTAAAAAACACCTCGTCGCGGTCGTCCTGGTTGATCTCCGGGGTGTCGTGGCGCAGGATGGTGGCGGTGCCTTCGAGGATCAGTCCCAGCCGGCGGGAGAGGGTCGCCTGGTTGCGCAGCTGGAGGGTGTAGAAGTTCTGGTCGTAGTCGGCCTGTTCCAGGAGCGACCCTTTCTGCGCGGCCTGGGCCGGGGGGAGGTCGTCCCGGTTCGCCAGCGTGCGCGCCTCGGTTTCGGCGCCGATGCTGAGGGTGAGCGACGAGTGCAGGGCCGGCGCGTCGTAGCGGAGCCCGGTCTCGATGTCGATCGAGCGGCGGTGGAAATCGGTGTCGAAGTAGAGCGCGTCGTCCGGTGTGCGGTAGGAGCGCACGAGCCGGTTGTTCGCGCCGAGATCGACCGAGCCGGCGAGCGTGAGGCGCGGGGCGATCGGGGCGGACAGGTCGATGCCGGCCGCCAGGGTGTCGCTGGTCGTGGCCTCGATGGTCTCGGGGGCGGCGACGGCCGCCGCGTCGCGATTCAGGAAGGAGACGGACTGATAGGCATCCCGCCGGATGTTGCTGTAGGTGAGGCGCGTGGCGAAGCGGGTCTGATCGAAAAACCGCTCCATCGACCCGTTGACATGCAGCTGACGCCCGCGCCGCGGCGTGATCAGCTGGAGGTTGGCGTCGCTCTCCAGGCGGATGCGGTACCCTTCGATCTCGCCGGGCGTCAGGCGGAAGCTGCCGCCGAACAGCGGGCCGGCGTCGCGCCGCAAGGGCGAAAAGCCGGCGCTGTTGAGGGCTCCGGGCCGCTGGTCGAGCGTCAACCCCAGCGACGGCTCGAGGGAGAGCCAGGGCGCCGGCCTGACCGGCAGCACCCCGACGATCGATTGCTGGAGCACGCGGCCCTGGCTGAACCAGACCGTCTCCCCGTGCAGCCCCGCGCCCACGGCGGCGCGGCCGGGCGCGGAGAGGTTCCAGCGAAAGACATCCTCGTCGCGAAAACTGAGGCGGTTGTCGAACAGCACGTAGGCGTCGGACGCGAAGCGGTTTACGGCCTGCAGGCTCCACCGCCCGATGCGCTCGTCGACGTCGACATGGGCGGCCCATCGGTAGCGATTGACTTCGCGTTCGTATCCCAGCGTAACCGCGCGCGGCGTCTGCGCGGCCGTTTCGGACAGGGTGCACATCGACCAGAGCACATGGAGCATCAGGAGGACGGCCGGCGGAGACCGGAGCACCACCGCCGCGGGCAAACGGCTGCGCATGCGTTCGTCACCCCGGGGGCCAGGTCAACGGGCGACCGCCGAGGAGATGGAGGTGGAGATGAAACACCGTCTGGCCGGCGCCCGGTCCGCAGTTGAAGACCGTGCGGTAGCCGTCGACGAGCCCTTCCTCGGCGGCGAGCTGGCGGGCCACCGTGAACAGATGCCCCACGAGCGCCTCGTCGGCCGCGTCGAGGTGGTCGAGGCTCGGAATCGGTTTTCGGGGGACGATCAGGATGTGGGTGGGCGCCTGCGGATGGATGTCGCGAAAGGCAAAGCTGTGCTCGTCCTCATACACGATCGTCGCGGGAATCTCCCGGTCGGCGATCTTCTCGAACAGGGTTTTTTCAGACATAGGCGTAGCGCGAAGGTGCGCCCGATGGCCGGGCAATTGAAACTCAGATACTCAACAGCCGATACTCCGTTTCAGCCGGCGTACAGAACGGCCGTCATGCCCGATGCGCGGCGGGACCGATTTTCCCGCTGGCGTGTAAGCAGCAGGTACGCCGCGCCCCGATTCATGCTCTGAGTCACGCGCTTAGTCAGTTCTGCCCCGGCGCGGGTAACACGTTCGCTTGTAACCTCCACCTACACCACGCGTTCGTATGCCGATCGTTTATGTGACCCGCACCGTCCATTTTAACGCGGCGCACCGGCTACACAATCCGGATCGTTCCGACGAATGGAATCGCCGGGTCTTCGGGAAGTGCAACAACCCGAACTGGCATGGGCACAACTATACGATGGAAGTGACCGTGGCCGGCGAACCCGATCCGGAGACCGGCTACGTCATCGACCTGGGCGCGTTGAAGCAGATCGTCGAGGACAAAATCCTCTCGAAAGTCGATCACGCCAACCTGAACCTCGACGTGGATTTTATGCGGGGCCAGCTTGCCTCGACCGAGAACTTCGTCGTCGCGATCTGGCGGGAGCTCGAAGGCGCCCTGCCGGCGGGACGGTTGCATTGCATACGGCTCCACGAAACCGACCGCAACATGGCCGAATATCGGGGGGAGTAGCCCCGATACGCCGCCGCGTACGCGAACGCTGCTACTACATCTATGAAGAAAAAAACGACGAAAACGCCGGCCTCCAACGGCATGGCCCATGCGACCATGGAGAAGCTCTATATCCGCGAGGATCGATACGATGCGGAGGTGACCGGCGAAATTGCCGGGCACGTCACCGGCATTCTCGATAAACTGGGTGAAAATCCGGGCCGCGAAGGCCTCGCCAAGACGCCGGAACGCGTAGCCAAGGCCTACCAGTTTCTGACGCAGGGGTACGCGATGGACCCGCATGCCATCCTCACGGCGGCCCTGTTCGAAGAGGATTACAGCGAGATGATCCTGGTGAAGGATATCGAGGTATATTCGCTGTGCGAGCATCACATGCTGCCCTTCTTCGGCAAGGCGCACATCGCGTACATCCCCAACGGGAAGATCGTGGGCCTGAGCAAGCTCCCGCGTGTCGTTGATGTGTTCGCCCGCCGGCTCCAGGTCCAGGAACGGCTTACCCTCCAGATCCGCGACGCGATCGACGAAGTGCTGAACCCGCTGGGCGTGGCCGTCGTCATCGAAGCGCAGCACCTGTGCATGATGATGCGCGGCGCGGAAAAACAGAACTCCACCACTACGACGAGCGCCGTGAGCGGAGAATTTCATCGGGATGCGACGCGCACCGAGTTCATGCGCCTGATCGGGGCCCGCTGAGATGCCGACCGTCCTCATCACCGGCGCCAGCCAGGGTATCGGCGCGGCGATCGCGCTCGCCTTCGCCGGCGAACCGGATACCCGTCTCGCGCTCGTCGCCCGCCACGCCGGCAACCTCGATGCGGTGGTGCGCCGATGCACCGCCGCCGGCGCCGAAGCCGCGGCCTTTGTCTGCGACGTCACGAACGACGAAGCGGTGGAGGCGATGGCCGCCTCCGTGCAGTCCGCCTGGGGCGCCCCGGACGTGGTCGTGAACAACGCCGGCGTTTTTACCCCCGGGACCATCCAGGAGACCACCGCCGAGCGCTTCCGCCACCAGGTCGAGGTCAACCTGACCAGCGCGTTCCTGGTGACGCGCGCCTTCCTCGACCCGATGCTGCAACGTGGCAGCGGCCATTTCTTTTTTATGGCCTCCGTCGCGTCCATCCGGGCCTATCCCGCCGGCGCCGCCTACTGCGCGGCCAAACACGGCCTGCTCGGGCTGGCCCGCAGCGTGCGGGAAGAAACGCGCCAGCACGGACTGCGCGTTACGGCGCTCCTCCCCGGCGCAACCTTCACCCCGAGCTGGGAGGGGGTAGACCTGCCGGAAACGCGCTTCATGCCGGCGGAAGACATCGCCCGGGCCCTGCTCGACGTCTACCGGCTCAGCGACCGGACCGTCGTGGAGGAACTGATCCTGCGCCCCCAGCTCGGAGATCTCTAGGAGGGGGGATTGGCGATCAAGGATTCGTGATCAAGGATTTGGGTGCCGCAGAAGGCTCCCCATCCTTGATCACGAATCCTTGATCGCTAATCCCAATCTCCTCAAAACTTGACGACTTCGAAGCCCACGTCGTCGATGGCCTGAACGATGGCGTCGTGCGCCACCTTGTCGGGGTCGTAGCTGATCTCGGCGAGGCCGATCTCGACCCGTTCGACCTTCACGCCTTCGGTCTGGGTGAGGGCCTGGGTGACGGACTTGACGCAATGGCCGCAGCTCATGCCGTTTATCTTCAGGGTTTCGGTTTTGGTACTCATGGCCTGTAAGGATTCAGGAGATACTGGATGCACGCCAGCGCCGCAGGCGGAGGCTGTTGGTCACCACCGACACGCTCGATAACGCCATGGCGCCGGATGCGATCATCGGGCTGAGCAGCCAGCCCAGCAGCGGATAGAGCGCCCCGGCGGCGATCGGGATGCCGACGATGTTGTAGATAAAGGCAAAGAACAGATTTTGTTTGATAGTACGCAAGGTGCGCGCGGACAAAGCGAAGGCATCCGCCACCGCCCCGAGGTCGTCGCGCATCAGCGTCACATCCGCCGCCTCGATGGCGATGTCGGTGCCGGCCCCGATCGCGATGCCGATATCCGCCAGCGCCAGCGCCGGCGCGTCGTTGATGCCGTCGCCCACCATCGCCACCTTGCGCCCGGCCGCCTGCAGCCGTTCGATCTCCGTCGCCTTCTGATCGGGCAGGACGCCGGCGATGACATGCTCGATGCCCACCTGGGAAGCGACCGCCCGCGCGGCACGTTCGTGGTCGCCCGTGAGCATGATCACATCGAGTCCGATGCGCCGCATGGCCGCGACGGCCTCGCGGGACGAGGCGCGGGGCGCGTCCGCGATCGCCAGATAGCCGGCGAACTGCCCGTCGATGCCGACGCCGATCAGCGTGTTGCCGGCCTCCTGCAGCGCGGCGGCCTCCGCCCCCAGCGCCTCCGTCGACAGCCGGCGCTGCGCCAGGAACGCGTCGTTGCCGATAACCACGGGCCGGTTCTCGACGACGGCCTCGATGCCCAGACCCGTCGCCGACTCGAAGGCCGATGGCGCCGAAAGCGCCAGGCCGCGCTGTTGCGCCGCGCTCAGGATGGCCCCGGCGACCGGATGCTCCGAGCGCCGCTCGGCGGAGGCGGCGATCCGCAAGACTTTGTCCGCGGCCCAGCCGGCCGCCGGCCGGATATCCGTTAACCGCGGCTTGCCTTCGGTGAGCGTGCCCGTCTTGTCGAGCACGATGGTGTCGATCCGATGCAGCTCCTCCAGGGCGTCGCCGCCCTTCACCAGCACGCCGTGCTCGGCGGCCTTGCCGGTGGCGACCATGATGGCGGTGGGGGTCGCGAGGCCCAACGCACACGGACAGGCGATGATCAGCACCGACACGAAGGAGACGAGGGCATAGGCCAGCGCCGGCTCCGGTCCGAAGTACATCCATACTCCGAACGTCAGCACGGCAAGGCCCAGCACGATGGGCACGAACACGCCGGCGACGACATCCGCAAGGCGCTGGATCGGCGCCTTGCGCCCCTGGGCGTCGCGGACGAAACGGACGATCTGCTGGAGCGTCGTCTCCGATCCGATCCGGCGCACCTCGTAGGTGAAGGCTCCCGTGCGGTTGAGCGTGCCTCCCGTCACGGCGTCGCCCGGCTCCTTTTCCACGGGCAGCGGCTCGCCGGTGATCATGCTCTCGTCGACGGCTGAATGCCCGTCGACCACCACGCCGTCCAGCGCGATGCGCTCGCCGGGGCGGACCAGCAGTCGCTGGCCCACGGCGACCTGCGCCACGGGCAGTTCGACCTCGCGCCCGTCGACCACCGCCCGCGCGATCGCCGGCTGGAGATCGACCAGTTTTTCGATGGCGTCGCTCGTTCGCTGCTTGGCGCGCGCCTCCAGCAGGCGGCCCATCAGGATGAGCGTCACGATCACGGCGGCCGCCTCGAAATACACGTCCGGCGTGCGGCCGAGCGCGCGTTCGAACAGGGCGGGGAAGAGCGTCGCCACCACGCTGTAGCCGTAGGCGGACCCTACGCCCAGCGAAACGAGCGTGTTCATGTCGGCGCCGCCGTGCCGGAGCAGCCGGATGGCGCCGCGGAAGAACGGCCCGCCGGCCACCACGACGACGGGGGTCGTCAGGGCGAGCAGGACGTAACGGACGCCGGGGAAATCGAGCGCGCCGTGCGCCATGGAGATGACGAACACGGGCGCGGTGCAGAGGGCGGCGAGCAGGAAGCGGCGAAAGAGGGCCCGGAAGGCGGTGGCATGCGGGTCTTCATCCTCGGGCGCTGTTTCGACCTGGGCGTCGACCGCTGCCCATCCCCGCCCCACCAGCAGCGCCTGAATGGCCGCCGGCTCCACCACGCCGGGCACATAGGTCACCCGGATCAGGTCGTCCGCGCGGGTCGCCGAAAGCACGCCGTTGGTGCGCTCGAACGCCGCCTCGAGGTCGTCATCCGTCGGAGCCGGCCGGCCCGGAGGAAGCGGGCTTTCCACCACCGCATGCGGCACCGTGAACCCGGTGCGCTCGATGGTCTCGACCAGGTCGGAGAGGCGGACCGAGCCCGGCGCCGCGGAGATGCGCGCCCGGTTGCTGGCCAGGTTGACCGCCACATCCTGCACCCCCGACCGTTTGCGCAGCTGCTTTTCGATGCGGACGGCGCAGGAGGCGCATTCCATGCCCTCGACGGGCAGGGTCCACTCGCTGGCTTCGTGTTGCGTGTCGGTGGAGGCGATTTCTGATGACGGGTTCATATCGGCGATCTGGTCGTGAGGGGTGTCGGGCGACCATGGGTTCCGTTAATAAGCGTCAGGGGCGCAGGAGATCCGGGCGAAGCCGGGACTGTGTGGTTCTGTGTTGCATTATCGTACGGTTGTACGGGCTGGAGGCCCCAAATGAGGTCATTTAGCGAGTTTTCTGTACATTGGAACCGCATTTGAATCGATCGCAGCCTCTACCCATCCTTACAGACATACCAGCCATCATGGATTCAGTCTCCCCCGATACGATTACCCAGTTCCTGATCGACTACGGCATCCCGGCCGTCAAAGCGCTCGTGCTCGTCGTCCTCGCCTTCCTGCTCGCGGGCTGGGCAAAGAGCATGAGCTTCAAGGCGCTCCAGAAGACCCGCCTCGATGCGACGCTGACCAAATTCTTCTCGAACATCATTCGCTACGTCATTCTCGTCGTCGCGCTGGTCGGTTGCCTGGGCTATTTTGGCATCCAGACCGCCAGCTTCGCCGCGATCCTGGCGGCAGGCGGCTTCGCGGTGGGCATGGCGATGCAGGGCACGCTGTCCAATTTCGCCGCCGGCGTCATGCTGCTCGTCTTCCGCCCGTTCAAGGTGGGCGACGTCGTCCAGATCAATGGCGTCACGGGCAAGGTGTTCGAGATCGAGCTGTTCACGACGCAGCTCGACACGCCGGACAACCGCCGCATCATCGTCCCGAACGGCTCGATTTTCGGGTCGACGATCGAAAACATCACCTTCCACGAAAGCCGCCGCGTCGATGTCTCCGTGGGGACCGACTATGCCGCCGATCTCAAGCAGACGCGCGTGACGCTCGAAGCCGCGGCCTCGGCCGTCGAAGGCCGGCTCGCGGATAAAAACGTGCAGGTCTATCTGTCCGCGCTCGGTGCTTCGAGCATCGACTGGGAGGTTCGGATCTGGTGCGCCACCCCGGATTATTTTGATGTGCGCGACCGGCTCACGCTGGCCGTGAAGGAGGGACTCGATGCCGCCGGCATCGGGATTCCGTTTCCGCAACAGGATGTCCACATCGATGGGCACGTCACCAGCGCGGTCGCCGGCTAACCAATCCACGCTCCCGTCCGGTCGCCGCGCGCGGCCGGACCGTATGCGTGAAAAAAGAGCGAAGCAGGGCTCCTTGTTTCGCATCGCTACGTTTCACGGCCGTCGACCCGCATTTCATCCACACAGGAGTTTATGTACATGAATTACCAGCTACGTATGCGGCGCTTTCGCGCCATGTCTACTTCGCTCTTGATGTTCGCGCTGGTCGTCATGGCCGGCGCCTTCCAGACCGCCACCGCACAGGAAGCCGAAGTCGATACCACCGGATGGCGGAACAGCGTGATCGCCAGCCTCGCCGGCAGCCAGGCTTCGTACCGCAACTGGAGCGAAGGCGGTCTCAACTCGGTCGCGTTCACCTCCGGCCTGCTCGGCGAGCAGCTCAAGCACACCGAGCACTGGCTCCGCAAGCGCAAGCTTCGCCTGGCCTTCGGCCTGCTGAAGCAGGACACGCTCGACGTCCGCAAGGCGGACGACATCATCCACCTCGAATCGTCGGCCCAGTACCAGGGCGAGCGGGTGTGGAGCGTCCTGAACCCCATCCTCGCGTTCTCCTTCCGCAGCCAGATGGCCGAGGGGTTCGATTACGGCACCACCCCGTCGCCGCGCGTCTCGGCGTTCCTCGCGCCGGCTACGTCCACGCAGACCATCGGTCTGGCGTATCAGCCGGTGGACTGGTTCTCGCAGCGTTTTGGCTTCGCGGCCAAGGAAACGATCGTCACCATCGAGGAGCTGCGTGAATCGTACGGCAACGCCGCCGATGAGACGTTGCGCCTGGAAGGGGGCTTCGACTTTCTGTCGCAGCTCGACAAACAGCTCGTCGAAAACGTGGTTCTGAAGTCGTCGCTGGGTGTGTTTCTGGGATTCTCGGCGCTCGACAAGCCGGACGTCCGCTGGGAGAATCTCGTCTCCATGAAGGTGAACAGCTGGCTTTCCGTGAACTTCGAGTTCGTCACATTCTACGACCTCGACATCAGCGACAAGGCGCAGTTCAAGCAGGTGCTGTCCACCGGCGTTTCGTTCTCGCTGTTGTAAATCGGCCCCGCCGAGCGCCGTTTGTGGCTTCGTTTCCCGTGCCGCAGTCGGGCAGTTTCGCACTGTCTGATTGCGGCACGGTCATTTTGCAGAATGCAACAGCGGGCAGGTATCGGAGCGCGTTTTCGGGGCGTTGCCGGCGTGTGGCATACCGCTTGTAGGCATGGGCGTATCCTTGACCCGGCCACGGCGCCGGGGACGCCATTCGCGCATGCCGCTATGATCTATCTGACCGCGCAACTCCTGCTTTTCCTTCTCCTTGCCGCCTTGCTCGGTTTCGCCATCGGCTGGATGGCCCGCGGGGCCTTCGCCATCGCGACGCGCATACAGCATCTCCCGGCGGCGTTTCTGGCCGACCGGCCGTTCTCCAGTTCCCTGCGGGCCGCGCCCGAGGACGAGGGGGATGGCGGCCAGGGGAGCCGTTAGGCGCGAGCCGGCTCAGAGCGTGATCTCGTTGCCTTCCTGCTTGTATTTCTCCATCAGGCGGTAGATCGTCGAACGGGTGACGCCGAGGCGGATCGACGTCTGGTCGATGTTGCCCTTGCAGAGTCGGTAGGCGTGTTCGATGGCGAGGCGCTTCAGGTCTTCGAGAGGCAGGATGGCCTCCGGCGCGTCGACGCGCAGCAGGGCGTCGGCCGGGGAGGAGGCGCCGGCGCGCGGCGCCACCGGCGGCGTCCCCGAAGGCCGCGCGGCCTGCCGGGGGGCCGGCAGCTGGTCGAGCATCAGGTCTGCCGGTTCGATGCCGGGGGAGTCGGAGACGAGCAGCGCCCGCTCGACGGCATTTTTGAGCTGGCGCACGTTGCCGGGCCAGTCGTGCGCCAGGATGAGCCGGCGGGTGGCCGGCGTGAATTCGCGCGCCTCCACATCCCGGTGCGCCGAGAGGAAGGCTTTCCGGAAATGCTCCGCCAGGAGCAGGGCGTCCTGGTCGCGCTCGCGGAGCGGAGGGAGATGGACCGGGAACTGGAAGAGCCGGTAGTACAGGTCCTCGCGAAACGAACCGTCCTGCGTCATCGCGACGATATCCCGGTTGGTGGCGCAGATGACACGCACATCCACCCGGATCGTCTCGTTTCCGCCGACGCGCTGCACTTCCTGATTTTGCAGGACCCGGAGGAGTTTGGCCTGGAGGCTGAGGTTCAACTCACCGATCTCGTCCAGAAAGATCGTGCCCCGGTTGGCCTGTTCGAATTTACCCATCTTGCGCGTGTAGGCCCCGGTGAACGACCCCTTCTCGTGCCCGAAGAACTCGCTCTCCATCAGCTCGTTCGGGATCGCGGCGCAGTTGACGATGACGAACGGCTCCCGCCGGCGCGGCGAATTGTAGTGGATGGCCTGGGCGGCCAGCTCTTTCCCGGTGCCGCTTTCGCCCACGACGGCCACGGTCAGATTCCCCTTCAGCGTTTTCCGGAGGATCTTCAGCACGCGCGCCATGGCGGCGCTCTCGCCGATCAGGCCCTGCATGCCGTGCGGCGTCGCGAGTTCTTCCCGGAGGGACTCGACCTCCGCCGAAAGCTGGAGGCGGTCGGCGATGTTCCGGGCGATGGATTCGATCTTGACCGTGTCGTCCACCCCCTTGGTCACATAGTCGTAGGCGCCGAGCCGCAGCGCTTCGAGGGCGACATTGACCGAGGTTTGCGACGACACCACGACGATGGGGAGTTGGGGATGCTCGGCATGCATCTGGCGCAGCGTCTCGAGCCCGCCCTGGCCCGGCATCACCAGGTCCAGAAAGATCAGGTCGGGCAGGGGGTCGAGGGCGTCCAGCGCGGCCTCGCCGGTTTCGAAGACTTCGATCAGCGTGTCGAGCTTTTTGAGCTGGAAACGAAGGAGCGACGCGTAGTCGGGGTCGTCGTCGACGATGAAAATGCGAAGAGCCATGACAGGGTAGGATTGTGGCGGGCGTGTCGGGTGAGGCGCGGCGTCAGGGCGCCGGGTGCTCGCGAACGGGCCGCGGCAGACGGAACCAGAAACACGCCCCGCCCTCGGGGGCCGGGCGATAACCGACCGTGCCGCCCCACTGCTCGACCGTGATGCGGCAGAAGTACAGCCCCAGGCCGGCTTGCCCGGGGCGATCGTCGCCCTGGGTAAAGCGATGGAACAGCGAAGGGACCAGGGCTTCCGGCACGCCGGGCCCCTGATCTTCCACCGACGCGTGAATATACGCATCTTCCGCATGGAGCCGAATGGTGATGGTTTCGCCTTCCGTCGCGTAGCGCAGGGCGTTGGCGACGAGGTTGAAGAAGACGCGCTCCAGCCGCTCCGCCTCGCCGGCGACCCGCCAGTCCGCCGCTCCGTCGCCGGCGTCGACCACGAGGTGAACGCCCCGCAGCGCGGACGTGGCCGACATCGAGGCCACGACATGGCGGGCGCACCGATCCATCTCGGGCGCCACCTCCGCGCCGACGAGCGACGGCATCAGCTGGCGCGCCTCCACCGAAAAGGTTTGCAGGATGCTGCGGATCGAGCGCTGCATCTTCTCCGTCTGGTTCAGGCTGATGCGGAGCAGCTCGAAGCCGTCCGGCTGGACCATCGCCTCCTGTTCCGGCAGCGTGAGGCTGCCCCGGATGCCGGCGAGCGGATTGGACAGGTCGTGCACGATGCAGTGGAGCAGGATCTCGCGTTTATTGATCTCGTCCAGCAGGTGCTCGTATTCGAGGCGCTGCTCCCGCGCCTGCTGGAAGATGCCCCACGTTTGTTGCTGGGGCGGGATGCGGATGAGGAGGAGCGGCCGGTCTTCGATGGTGCGGGCGGTGGCTTCGAGGAGGATGTCGGCGCCGTCCGGGCCGGTTTCCGTCCACACGCCGGAGTTCAGGGGATCGGCGGCGCCTCCCGCCCAGTGCGCAACGGCGCGGTCGATAAAGTCGTCGAGAAAGAGGAAATGCTCACCGGGGAGGAGGCGCTCCCGGTCGTCGCCGGCGGCGGGCCAGAGGGCGCGCATCCAGGCGGGCGTTTCGCTCATCCACGTGAACGCGCGGTCGCCGGCGTGTTCGAGCACGGCGATATCGAGATCGGATAACAAACGGGAAAGGACGGCGCTCATGGCATCGAGGCACTTCGGGCGTTGCAGGAATGGAGGCGAAGGGATGTGGAGGGCCATCGGGCGTCATTCCACGAGGCGACGCGCCAGGGCGATGAAGGCTTCGTCAACACCTGTGCCCGTTTTGGCGCTGGTCTCGACGCAGATCCAGCCCGAGGCGCGGAGGGCGTCGAGGTCTTCCTGCCGGCGATCCCAGTGGCCCGGAAGGTCGATCTTGTTCACGATCAGGATGAACGGGAGGGGGCCGACGGTTTGCTCCACCTTCTGGCGCAGGGCGTGCGCCGCCTCGAGCGTGGCGGGTCGCGTCTGATCCACCACCAGGAAATAGCCGGCGGATCCGCGCACATATTCCATCGAAAGCGACTGAAACCGGTCTTCTCCATTCAAATCCCACACGAGCAGGTCCATCCGGACGTCATCGATCGCCAGGGACTTTTTGTCCACCTTGGCGCCCATGGTGGTCAGGTACTTGTCCGAGAAGATCCCCTTCACGAATCGGCGCACCAGACTGGTTTTGCCCACGGCGAACGTGCCGAGCATGCAGATCTTGCGCTTGATCGTACGGGAGGGGTCCGAGGCAGGCTGTGGGTCCGGATTCACGCAGGCGAACGAATTCTTGCGAGCAGCGACGGGTGGTGAGGGCCTTCAGTGTAGCATTCTGCAACCGGAAAGTAAACGGGCGATCCGATAGTTCGCCACGCAGCGGGTTCGGTTCGGAACGAGGGGGTGGGTAAGGTTCCGGGCGGGCCGGCGCCGTCCCCGCCGGGGGCGCATCGCACCGAACAGTAGCGCGCTTGTCCCAGAATGCGTTATTTTGGAACGAGCAAGCGCACCGCTTCCGATCGGTGTGCAGCCGGCCTCTCCGGTTTGCGGGGGCACGGGCTGCCGTGGCGTGTGCGTGCGCCACCGGTATTGCTCTGTGTACTCATCACGATTCAACGCGTAAACGGCATTTCTCTTTACATGGCAACCAAAGCAAAACAACCCGACGAGCCGGCCGCGCCGCGCGCGGTCGAGGACGGAGGCATGGGTGAACTCGAAAAGGTTCGCAGTATCCTTTTCGGCGAACAGATCCGCGCCTATGAGTCGCGGCTGGCGCAGGTGGAGGGCGTCTTGAACGGCCGGATCGATGCCTTGCGCGGCGACATGATGGAGCGGTTCGACGCCATGGAGGCGTCGATCAAGGCGCTGGCCGGCCGCCTGGAGGAACGCCTGGATGGCGAAGGGGCGCAGCGCGCCGGCAGCGACGCGGAGCGCCGGGCGGAAATCGCCGAAGTCGGCAACCGGCTGCAGGCCGCGGAGGAGACGCTCGGCCAGCGGCTCGACGCCGTCGCGCAGGAGCATCGCGAGGCGCTCAAGGCGAGGGCCGACGCGCTCATGGACACGCTGACGGCGAGGGTCAACGAACTCTCGCATAACCTGCAGCACACCCACACCCAGCTCGACGCGAACAAGATCGACCGCGTGCAGCTGGCCGCCTTCATGAATCAGCTGGCCGATCAGCTCAAGGGCGGCGCGGCGGACGGCGCCTGACGCCGGCCGGTCGCGGATTCCCAACGGAACGCATGATGCACGATCCAACATCGTCGCCATCCCCGGACCGGCCCGAGCCGGAGGCCGACGTGTCGCCGGAAATGGAGGAACTCCGGCGGTTGCTCTTCGGGGAGGAAGTCGAGCAGGTCGAACGGCTGGAACAGCGGGTGGATCGGGTAGCCGCCATGGAGGAGGAGGGCCAGGTTCCGGCCCTCAGCCGAACGCTGCCGGATGCGATCGCGATGCACGGGGAGGATTCGCGCGTGCTCGCCAACGCGCTCGGCCCCACGATCGAAAAGACGATCCATATTTCGATCCGCCGGAACCCCAAGCCGTTTGTCGACGCGCTGTTTCCCATCATCGGGCCGGCCATTCGGCGAAGCATCGCCGAGGCGCTCCGGTCCATGGTCGAAACGATCAACCGGGCGCTGGAGCATAGCCTGTCGGTGCGTAGCCTGCAGTGGCGCTTCGAAGCGATGCGCACGGGCCGGCCGTTCTCCGAAGTGGTGATCAGCCACACCCTCGCCTACAAGGTGGAGCATCTCTTCCTCATCGAGCGGAGCAGCGGGTTGCCGATCCAGCATGTCGCCTCCGACACGGCGCAGGAGCTGGATACCGACGTCATCTCCGGGATGATGAGCGCCGTGCAGGATTTCATGCGCGAGTCGTTCGGCGCCTCGCGCGAGCAGAATCTCAACCGCGTCGAGATCGGCGACCTGACGTTGTTGATCGAGCCGGGGCCCAAAGCCGTGCTCGCCGCCGTCGTGCGCGGCGTGCTCACCCGCGAGTTGCGTGAGCGCCTCCAGGATGTGATCGAAATGATCCATCTTCAGTATGGCCATTCCTTCACCGGCTATTCGGGCGATATGGCGGCGTTCGACCATGTCCGGCCGCTGCTCCAGGCCGGCCTGCACATGGAGATGCGCCCGCAGGCGACCGGCAACGGCAAATGGATCTGGGTGGCGCTGGGCGTCTTTTTCCTCGGCAGCGCGATCTGGCTGGCGTGGGGCGTGCTGCAATACCAGCGGTTCCATCGGTACGTCGATACCCTGCGCGCCGCGCCGGGCATCACCGTGGTGGACGCCGGCCGGCAAGGCGGCGTCTGGTACGTCGACGGGTTGCGCGACCCCTATGCAACGCTGCCCGACCGGCAGGACTTCGAGCCCGACAGCATCCGGTACGCCTGGGAGCCGTACATCGCGCTCGATCCGGACATCGTGGTCCGGCGCCTGGCCGCGCAGTGGGAAGCTCCGGGCAGCGTCCGGCTCCGGATGGTGGAGGACAGCCTGATCGCTGCCGGCACGGCGCCGGCAACCTGGATCCAGCGTGCGCGCCAGCGCGCCGGCCTGACGCCCGGCGTCCGCATATACGATGACAGCGCGCTGCAGCCGACGGACGAAGCGACGACGGAGGCGCTCGTCGAGCGGATCGAGGCGACGATCCTGCTCTTCGAAAACGGCAGTACGGAACTGCGTCCCGGGCAAGAGGGGCTGCTGGCCGATCTGGCGGCCTCCATGCTGATGCTCGAACGTCGCTTCGCCGCGACGGCGGAGCCCCGGGCGATCTGGCTATCCGGTCATGCCAGCACCGACGGCTCGCCCGAGCTGAATGCGCGGCTCCGCACGATGCGGACGCGCATGATTCGCGACCGACTGATCGACAGCGGGGTGCCGGCAGGCCTGCTGCAGACCGAGGAGGGCGGCACCCTGGCCCGCAGCGGACAGGACACCTCTTTTTTGAATCGCAGCGTCACGTTCCGGGTAGGGCTCGCGCCTTGAATCAGGGACCGTTGCATCTTGTGTGGCATAATCAGACAGAGCCCCCGATGGCACCCGTTCGCTCGGCGCACCGCGAAATAATATAGAGCCGGTCAACCGGGCTAAATACGCCTTAAATGCATAATTATAGCTTGTAATTACAAGTGATCATGCGGTATTATGAGTCCTAATGCGAAGCGCCGATGAATTGGCATGGACTTCGTAAACGATGCCATCAGACGCACGGGGAAACAGACGGAGTGCCCCGGGCGAGTTCTTCACCAGGATTGAAGAAGGTTACGCGCCGAAGCTGATGCGAAGTGTTGCCGGCGAACGCGCCAACCTGTCGGTTGTGCAGTTGAACGATCAACTGTAATCCAAGAACTAGGGATGGAGTTTATCCCTAGAGGGGAGAGGGGCCGTACCTTAGTGGGTCGGGTGCGGTCCCTTCTCCTTGCTCTTGGACATTTTTCCCATCAGAGAGGGGGTCTTGTCTTAGTGGGTCGGACGGGATCCTCTCTCCGGGAAATTTTCCCCCTAAAGGGAACGTGCCTCAGTGGGTCGGGCGCGTTCCCTTTTTTTTATGCGCTCTTTTTTGCTCCCGAGGCCCGGCGGAGGCGCATTCGGGGCGCGTGCGAGGACGTTTCAGAATTCCTGCCGTCCATGCTGTTCGTTTGGCCGGTAAGTGCTACTTTCGGGAGAGCCACCCACCCGGATATCCTGCACTTAACGACGGGCCGCATGCACGTGCCTCCCTATGCCGATCCATACGCTCCGATGCCGGATGCGGGATGCGCTCGTTCAGCCGCATCGCGCATATCCGGCATCGTGCTTTGGAGGGTCGGGGCGCCGCGGTGCATCGGACCCCTCACCGACCTGCAACGCAACGCATGAATGTTTTTGTATCTGGTGGCGCCGGCTTCATCGGGAGCGCGACCGTTCAGCACCTCATAGAAAAAGGACATCGCGTCCTCGTATTCGACAATTTGAGCCAGGGGCACCGCGAGGCCGTCCACCCGGGCGCCGAACTCGTGGTGGGCGATCTGATGGACGTCCAGGCCGTCGAAGCGAGCATCGCCCGATTCCGCCCGGAAGCCGTGATGCATTTCGCCGCGTATTCCCTCGTCGGCGAGTCGATGCAGCGGCCGACCAAATACCTGCGGGACAACGTCACGGCCGGCCTCAATCTGATGGAATCGGCGGCGGCGCACGGCGTATCCCGCTTTATCCTCTCCTCCACGGCCAACCTGTTCGGCGTCCCCGAGCGGATGCCGATCGACGAGGAGACCCCGATCGCTCCCGGGAGTCCGTACGGGGAATCGAAGGGGTACCTGGAGCGGGCGCTGCACTGGATGGAAACCTGCACGGGCATGCGCTATGCCTGCTTGCGGTATTTCAACGCATGCGGCGCCGTTTCGCCGGACCTCGGCGAGGACCATGCGCCGGAGACGCATCTGATCCCCCTGGTGCTCCAGGTTGCGCTCGGGCAACGCGAGAAGATCATGGTGTTCGGGGATGATTACGACACGGAGGACGGGACGTGCGTGCGCGATTATATCCATGTGATCGATCTCGCGCAGGCGCATGTGCTCGCGCTGGAGGCGATCGGCTCGGAGAGCCGCACCTACAACCTGGGCAACGGCAAGGGCTTCAGCGTGATGGATGTCATCGACACGGCCCGGGCGGTGACCGGTCATCCCATCCCGGTGGAGATCGGGCCGCGCCGGCCGGGCGATCCGGCCTGTCTGATCGCCGGCAGCGACCGCATCCGCGAGGAACTGGGCTGGCAGCCGCGGTTCGTGGAACTGGCGCCGATCATCGAAAGCGCGTGGGCCTGGCACCGGGCGCATCCCGAAGGTTTTTAGCCATTCGCCCACTTCAACCGACCCTCCGCGTCACGAGCCGATCGCGTGCGGTCCATCGGCGAATCTCAGCCGTCTGGATACTGATTTTGTCAGTTCGGGCCTCCAATCGGATGAATGTTAGGTTAAAATGCCTATTTACGAGCGTGGTGTTCCGCCAGGTGGAAGAGGCTCGGAAGAGCTTTTCTTTGAAATGAAGGGGTTTTAACAGCCATATCGCCGGATATGACCGCCTTAGAAGCTAAGGCAGTTTTTTGTCCACGTATTGTAAATACAGGTAGGGCATAATATTATAAGGCTGTTAAAAAACGACTCGCCACCAACGAGAATCTCCTTTTTTGCGCTGTTTGACGCTGCACGACGCTACCTTTTCGAAAGGGTCGAGAACCGCGTTCCAGTCCCACAGGGACCTGCCCCGAGCCGCGTTCCGGTCGGTAGCATCCAGCAGTCGAGAGGAGTCACCACTCGTTTACAGTCATCGGAAGAAACATACGATGCGCAGTGTACTGCGCCATGGTTTTGGAGCTGTCGTCGCCGTCCCTGTCTCAGGGTTTTAGCCTCAGTACAAGCGCGTAGGCATCCGGGAGCCGTCGATTGTTGATCGGCGATCCGGGGGGTTACGCTCTTACCTGTTATAGGCCACTGAGGATGAGGTGGCGACCTGCTCGCAAGACACAGAAAATCCTAGAACCACAGTACAAACATATGGTGGAGAACATGCTACGAAAAAAGTGTGCGCTTCTGCTCCTCATGCTTATGGTGCCTGTGCTCGCGTTTGCACAGAACACAGGTAAGCTGTCGGGACGGGTATTGGATACCTCGACCGGCGAGGGGTTGCCAGGCGCCAGTGTTGTCGTCCTCGATCTGAATCTGGGCGTGGCAACAGACGTTGACGGGTACTACGTCATCGTCGGTGTGCCGGTAGGCACGTACGACGTCCAGGTATCGTTCGTCGGTTATCCGTCGCAAACGGTGCAGGGCGTGGAAGTGAACGCCGGCTACACGCGCGAACTCAACTTCGACATGCAGCCGGGCGTCGAGCTCGACGAAATCGTCGTCGAGTACGAGCGTCCGCTGATCCAGAAGGACGCCGTGGGCGTGCCGAAGATCGTTTCGTCGGAAGAGATCCAGTCTCTGCCGGTTCGCGGCCCTGAAGAGCTGGCCAAGATCCAGGCCGGCGTCGTCGCGAAGGAAGGTACGGACGAACTCTTCATCCGCGGCGGTCGTAGCGGTGAAGTCACGTTCTACATCGATGGTGTCAAGGTGCAGGGCTCGACGGGGCTTCCCCAGTCGGCGATCCAGCAGCAGGAAATGCTCATCGGTAACATCAACGCGCGCTACGGCGACGTGATGTCGGGCGTTATCAACATCACGACGAAATCGGGCTCCAACAAGCTGTTCGGCTCGCTGGAAGCGATCACGTCGCAGTCGCTTGACGCGTTCGGTTACAACCTCGTTTCCGGCACCGTGGGCGGCCCGCTGATCAAGAACAAGCTCAGCTTCTTCCTCTCGGGTGAATACCTCGATCAGGCGGACAGCAACCCGAGCTACTTCGGCATGCTGCGCCTGAACGATTCGAAACTGCAGGATCTGCAGGGCGCTCCGCAGGCCTTCCGTGGCCGCGACGCCGACGGCAATGCCGTTTATATGCCGATCCCCGCCGGCCTCGCCGACGGCGCCAGCCTCATCGTAGACGACGCGGGGCTCCCGGTCATCTCGAACGGCGCGGTTTCGTTCAGCGACGGCACGACGGTCGCCGTACCGTCGGGCATCGACGCCTCGACCATCGGCCTGACCCCTGTGGAACGGGCTGAACTGCTGACGGCGGACGATTTCAGCATCAAAAATGACAAGCTCTCCGCCACCGCGCAGAACCTGTCCGGTACGGGTAACCTGACCTGGAATATCCTCCAGAACGCGCGTCTCCGTGTCGGCGGCCGCGTGAACGTCGGTCAGTTCGACTCGATCAACCGCGAGCTCGACGCGCTGTTTGCGCCGGAGTCGGCGCTGCGTCAGGATCGTTCGGACTATCAGGTGTTCGGTTCCTGGACGCAGTATGTGTCGAACACGACGTTCTTCCAGATCCAGGCGGACTACTCCGATCGCCACGTCGAAAACTACGATCCGCGCCTCGGCAATACCTTTGCCGATCTGATGGAGTACGGGAACATCGAAAACCCGATCTACTCGACACTGGCCGGCTACAAGAACACCTCGTTCGTCAACGAGACCCGCATCGACGATCACGGCACGCCGGACCCCGCCGACGACACCGAGTTCACGGTGCGCGTCCCGATGTATGACAATGCGTTCAACGACGGCGCCAACATTTCGGGCCGTACGGTGAGTGCACTCGTTTCGCCGGTTGGCGGCCGCTTCAACGGCTACTCGAAATCGCGCAACGAACAGTTCCGCATGACGGCGTCCGCTACGACGCAGCTCGGTCTGCATCAGCTCGAGTTCGGCGGTGAGTACGAGAAGCGGACGAACCGCGCCTGGTCGATCACCGCGCGTACCCTCGCCCGCTACGCGGCGGACGGAAATCCGGAGCAGGTAGCCGGCAACCCGGACCTGAATCCGGCCGGGTACAACAGCTACGATGAGATTCCGCTCTTCGTGTTGGACGATATCGTGACCTACAACGGCTACGACATCCGCGGTCAGAACGAAGTAGACACGGAGAACTTCTCGGCCTACCTGAGCCAGGATATCACCAAGCCGCTCGAAGACTATAACATCGCGCCCTACGAGCCGATCTACTACGGCGGGTATGTCCAGGACAAGATCGAGTTCAACGACATCGTGCTCAACCTCGGCGTTCGCGCCGACGTGTTCGACAACAACACGCGCGTACTGAAGGACCGCTTCTCGCGGCGCCCGATCTGCCGCGCCGGCGACCTCGGTCAGACGATCAACGGCGTGAGCTGCGGGGCTTCGACCACGTTGCCCGGCACGATCGGTAGCGACTACTCGGTCTTCTTCAGCGGCGACGACGTCGTGGGCTATCGCGACCTCAACGGCAACTTCTACGACGTACAGGGCCAGGCCATCAACGCCGGCGACATCCTCCTGAATGGCAACGTCCGCTCGACGGGCGCCCAGATTTCGGAGGACATGTTCACCGACTACGATCCGGTCTTCACCCTCATGCCGCGTATCGGCGTCAGCTTCCCGATCACCGACCAGGCGTTGTTCTTCGCCAGCTACGGTATCGTGTCGCAGCGTCCGTCGACGAACACGCTCGCCACGCTCGACGCACTTACGGGCACCGGCGGCATCAACAACACGGGCCTGAAGCCTGAAAAGACCACGAAGTACGAACTCGGCTTCCGTCAGCGTCTCGGCGACCGGTCGGCGTTCACGATCTCTGGTTTCTTCCATCAGATCGAGAACCTGATCCAGCAGCGCGAAATTCGCGGTGCCACGCCGAGCGTGTACACGAGCTACGAGAACGTGGACTTCGGTACGGTCAAGGGCGTCGAATTCGACTTCGACCTCCGCCGCACGGGCAACACGTCGGCTCGCATCAACTACACGTTGTCCTTCGCGGACGGCACGGGTTCGAGCAGCACGACCACCAGCACCATTACGTGGGTGGACGAAACGCCGCCGAACTTCATCAGCCCGCTGGACTTCGACCAGCGCCACAAACTCAACGTGTCGGTCGACTACCGTCTGGGTAAGGGCGAAGGTCCGATGCTCGGCGGTATCCACCCGCTCGAAAACTTCGGTATCAACGTGCTGGCTACCGTGGGTAGCGGCTTCCCGTACACCCCGGTTATCGAGCCCTTCAACCGCGCCGGTGCGGCGCGCGCCACGAACCCGAAAGGCGCCATCAACAGCGCCCGCATGCCGTGGAGCAGCCGTGTCGACCTTCGGATCGACCGCGCCTTCCTCATCGGCAAGGCCAACGTGAGCGCGTTCCTCTGGGTGCAGAATATCTTCGACCAGCGCAACGTGAACAACGTCTGGCGCTACACCGGCATCCCGGACGACGACGGGTTCCTGGCTTCGGAAGCAGGCGCTTCCTGGCTGGCCAGTGCTTCTCCGGTCGCAGAAACGTTGTATGCGCATAGCAACCGGCAGCTCGGGTTTGTGGGTCTTCCCCGCCTGACGCGCCTGGGTCTGCGTCTCAACTTCTAAAGCGACTGTGTTATTTCCGTCATCGTAGGACACAATTTTTGACGCGAACAATCATGAAATCTTTCCTTCGAATGGTGTTCGTGGTCGTCGTGGCGCGCGGGTTGAGCGCCCCGACGGCACGAGCCCAAAACTGTGAGCAGGCGCTTGGGGAAGCATTCCTCGACGTGAATAACGTCCGGGCCCGTATCCTCAACAACGGCTCGCTTTTCTACCGCGGTGAACCGCACGTGTACGAAGTGCCGAAAGGCTCCGGCTCGAACGCGATCTTCGCGTCGGGTATCTGGCTTGGCGGTTTCGTCGGCAACGAGACGGCTCCGCGTGTCGCGGCGTCGACCTACGGCCCCTGGGAATTCTGGGCCGGCCCGCTCGACGAAAACGGCAACCCGCCGGCGGATTGCGGTATCTTCGACCGTGTCTACAAGGTGAACAAGACCGACATCCAGAACTACGAGGCGAGCGGCGCGACCACGCCGGCGCTGACGGGCTGGCCGACCGGTCTTGGCGCTCCTACCCTTGCCGCTCCCGGCAACGGTGTGGATGACGACGAAGACGGCGAGATCGACGAAGAGGGCGAACTGATCAAGTTCGATATCAGCGTCCCCCTTGCGTCCCGCGCCAGCCGCGTCATCGACCTGGCTGCCGGCGAACGCCCCGCGATTCTCGGCGACCAGTCGATCTGGTGGGTGATGAACGACCGCGGCAACACGCACGAGCGCAGTAGCTCGTCGCCGATCGGCGTGGAAGTGCATGGCCTCGCGTTCGCCTTCAACCAGGCGGGCGCCATCGGCGACATGACCTTCTACAAGTTCAACATCTTCTACAAAGGCAGCGAGCCGCTGAATCGTGCCTACCTGGGTATCTTCTCCGACCCTGACCTCGGTGACTTCGCCGACGACTACGTGGGTTCGGACTCGACGCTCGGTCTGGGTTACGTGTACAACGCCGACAACGAGGACATCAGCGGTGAAGGCTACGGCACGCCGGCTCCGGCCGCGGGCTACGACTTCTTCCAGGGTCCCATCGTCCCGTCGGTCGGTGATACGGCGCTGGTAAGCGGCCGCAAGATTCCTGACTTCAAGAATCTGGGCATGACCACCTTCGCCTTCTACAACAACGGCGGTACGGTCATCGGCGACCCGGCTTCGGCAGAAGACTTCTACAACTACATGCAGGGTCGCTGGCGCGACGGTCGCGTGTTTACGTACGGCGCCAACGGCCGCGACGAAACAGGCGGCGGCTCCACCATTCCGACCCGCTTCATGTTCTCCGGCGACCCGGTAACGGGCACCGGCTGGACCGAATTCAACCCGGATCCCTTCACGAACAGCGTCCCGCCGATCAGCCCCGGTGACCGCCGTTTCGCGATGGCGACGGGTCCGTTCACCATCAACCCCGGCGACGAACAGGAGATCATCTTCGGTGTCGTGTTCGCCAGGGGCACGGACAACCTGAACTCGGTGGCCAAACTGCGTCAGGTCGACGCGGCCGCCCAGTCGGCGTTCGACGTGAACTTCGACCTGCCGGTACCGCCTAACGCGCCGAACGTGACCGTGACGGCGCTCGACGGTGAAGTGGTACTCGAGTGGACCAATCCGTCCAACTCGAACAACTACCTCGACTCGTATGCGGAATTCAACCCGCTGGCCGTCGTCGAGCCCGGTTCGCCGGACGAAGCGAAGACCTACTTCTTCGAAGGCTACGATATCATCCAGTATGACGATGTCGCAGACCAGACGGGCAAGTTGATCGCGACGTACGACGTGGCGAACGGCGTGACCCGTGTGATCGACGGCCTCGAAGGCGAGCCCACCGAGATCACCGCGTTCGGTACGGACTCCGGCGTGCAGAACTTCCATCGCATCACCAACCTGACGAACTATAAGACCTATAGCTTCGGCGTTCAGGCGTATGCGTACAACGAAGGCTCTGTGCCGAAGGTCTTCCGCAGCCCGGTCACCCGGTTCGAAGTCATCCCGACGCGCGGTGAAGATGCGCTTTCTGAGACCGCCGTCACGGCGGCCCAGAGCGTCGCCGAGCCGGACATCCTCGCGGATCGCGCCGGCGTGGGCGAAGGCCGCGTCTGGGTTGACGTCGTGAACCCGGGCCGCGTGCAGAACGCCACCTACACGGTTGAATTCTACTCGATCGAAGTGCCGGACAAAGTGGACGGCCGCGTCGCGGAAGAAGAAAACGTGGTGGACCCCGCCGTGGGTACGCCGGCTGTAGCGAAGACGAGCGCCGCCACGGCGACGACCTTCGATATCAAGCGTAACGGCACCGTCATTTTCGACGGCTCGGCCACGGGCGAACCCGCTCCGCAGCGCGAGAAGCTGACGGTCATCGACGGTCTGCAGTTCAGCGTCGTCGGACCGGAACTCGGCATCAAGGGCTTCGCGGCGGTATCGAACAACGCCGGCCCGATCGACCCGCCGGACATGGCGGCCTTCGCCTTCAACAGCTCGGGCTTCCCGATCCTCGAAGGCAACGTCACGCCGGAAGGTTCGTATCCGTCCAACGACCGCCCGACCGAAGGCGTCCAGCAGGCGCTTAGCGCGGCCAAATGGGGCTTCCATGCGGGTGGTGCTTCGAGCATCAACTTCGGCTCCACGAGTGATGGCACGACCTTCCTCGGCCGCGCGGTGCGCAACGACAACCTGGATCGTGTTTCCTTCTACGACTGGGAGATGCGGTTCACGCAGGCGTGTGCCGATGGCATCAACGGTGTGATCGAAGAAACGGACTGCCTCGCCTGGCGCGCCTTCGATGACGGCGCCATCGTCGAGGTGCCGTTCCAGCTCTGGCGCGTCGGCGTCGGCACGCTGACGGACCCGTCGGACGACGTGCGGCTCATCCCGGGCATCTGCGAGGAAGCTTGCGGAGCCGGCACGGATTCGCTCGTGTACGACCTCGGTGGCGACCACCCGATCTCGGGCGGCGACAACGATCCGTTCACGGACTGGATCTACTGGTACCTGCCTGAAGACGGCGGCGCTACGCCGGGCGAGCAGGGCTACCAGGACTTCTTCTTCGGAACGGCCGATACGGGTGGCGAAGTGTTCGCCCGCACGGTTCTGGTGAACTTCAACGGTGGCACGCTGCCGGATGTCAACGCGCCGTTGCCTGAATCCGGCACCACGTTCCGCCTCTACACCTACAAGCCGAGCCAGCCTGGCGACACCTTCACGCTCAGCACAGCCGGGTTTGAAGTGGCGGCCGCGACGCAGGCTCAGAAAGAAGCCGACCTCGAAACGATCGGTATCACCCCCAACCCGTACAAGGGCGCCTCGATCTATGAGCGCAGCCAGCTGATCGACGAAGTCCGGATCACGAACCTTCCGCAGGAAGCGACGATCCGCATCTTCACGCTCCACGGCGCACTCATCCGGACGTTGAGGAAGAACAGCCCGGAACGCTATCTCAGCTGGGACCTTACCACGGATAACGCGTTGCCGATCGCCAGCGGTATGTACCTCGTGCATGTTGAGGTGCCTGGCGTAGGCGAGCATACGATCAAGTTCGCCGTGGTCAAGAAACGCGTCCAGCTGAACGTGTTCTAGCACCGAATCCCTGGGTATGCGGGGGGCTCAAGGCCCCCTGCACACCCGATTCTTTCTCGACCTTGTAGACAATAGGGTTTTTGATATGAAAGCATTGATGCAAAAAACATCGTCGCTGGGGTTCGGCTTGCTAGCGCTCGGCTTGCTGCTCCTTAGCGCACCTGAAGCGCGTGCGCAGGATATCGGCAGCGGCGGCGGCAACCTCGGCCAGTCCGGCTCCCGCTCCGGTACGTCGGGTGCCACCGAGTTGCTGGTGCCGCTCACGGCACGCTATACCGCGCTCGGCGGCACGTCCACCAGTGGTCTGAGCGACATGAACGGTCTGGAGGCGCTCTACGCCAACCCGGCCGGCCTCTCGCTGAATACCGGCACCGCCGGGATCTTCAGCCGGGTGGAGTACGTAGCCGACATCGGCGTGAACTACTTCGGTATCGCGCAGAACTTCGGTCAGTACAACAACATCGCGTTCACGATCTCGGCCTGGGATTTTGGTGATATCGCCGAACAGACGGAAGATTCGCCTGAAATCTCGGACGTGACGTTCAACGTGTCGTACCTGACGGCCGGTCTGTCGTACTCCCGGCAGCTCACCGACCGGATCTCGGCCGGCGCCACGATGAAGCTGGTCAACGAAACCATCGACGACGTGAGCGCTTCGGCGGTCGCTTTCGACGCGGGTATGACCTACAACGTCAGCGAGATCGGCCTGCGCCTCGGCGTCAGCCTGAAGAACATCGGCAACGAGCTGGCCTTCTCCGGTACCGGTCTGTCGCGTAGCGTCAAGATCCCGGGACAGGATCCGTCGGCCAACAACAACACCCTCGCTATCGAAAGCGACGGTGTGCAGATGCCGACGCTCCTCAACGTGGGTATCGCGTACACCGTGCCGATCGCCGGCTCCAACTATGTCAGCTTCCTGACGAACTTCCGGTCGAACTCGTTCGACCAGGATAACTACTCGGGCGGCATCGAACTGGGCTTCCAGAACATCCTCTATGTTCGCGGCGGCTACCAGTTCTCCGAAGACATGGATCGCACGTTCTACCAGGGCCCTGCCTTCGGCGGCGGCCTCAACCTGAACGTGGGCGGCACGCGGATCGCGCTCGACTACGCGTACCAGCCGACCGACTTCTTCTCGGACGTCCAGTACATCACGGCTTCGTTCTCGCTCTAAAGCCTGACGAAACGTACGTTGGGTTACCGATCATCCCGGGTTCCGACGGAGCCCGGGATGATCTTTTTTTTGGGCCTCTGTGCCTCGCTACCGGACAAAAAAAGCCCGATCCGCAGCAGCGGACCGGGCTTTTTCCGTAGGTCGATGTCTATTTCAGGCCTTGACGCCCTGCTTGGCCTGGAAGGCTTCCCAGTCGGCCAGGAACTTCGCGAGACCGTTCTCCGTCAGCGGATGCGTGAGGAGCGCCTTGATGACGTTCAGCGGCATCGTTCCGACGTGCGCGCCGGCCAGCGCCGATTCCACCACGTGCATGGGGTGACGGATCGAAGCGGCGAGGACCTGGGTCTTCAGATCGTAATTCTTGTAAATCGTGACGATCTGGCGGATGAGGTCCATCCCGTTCTGCGAGATGTCGTCGAGACGGCCGACAAACGGGCTGATGTACGTCGCGCCGGCCTTGGCGGCGATGAGCGCCTGGGTCGGGGAAAAGCACAGCGTGCAATTCGTGCGGGTCCCTTCCTCGGTAAACGTCTTGATGGCCTTGATGCCATCCAGAATCAGCGGCACCTTTACGACAACATTCTTGTGGATCCGCGCGAGGACGCGCCCTTCCTGGAGGATGCCGGCGTAATCGGTGGCGGTCACTTCTGCGGAGACATCGCCGTCGACGATTTCACAAATGCGGTAGATGTGCTCGTGGAAATCCACATTGCCGGCCTTTTTCATGAGCGAAGGGTTCGTCGTAACCCCATCCAGCACGCCCATTTCGTTGGCCTCTTTGATCTCCGAGAGATCGGCCGTGTCGATGAAAAACTTCATGATCGATAATCGATTTGGTCCTTGAATATGGTGATCGAACGTGACGAGGACTACTACGAAACCGAAAGGTCTTCTCGACTTGGTCTGATTCTCGCCCGTAGGAAGCAACAAGTTTCGCCGCTGCCCGTGCGGCATCGCGCACGTACGTTCAGGGAAGCGATTGCCTTCCGGTAACGGAAAAGGCGGGTACCTTACACCCGGAGGGTATCGGTACGCCGCATTCCAAACTTAACGCATACCTCGCAGCCTGGCAATGCGAGTCATTCTTCCCGTATCAGGTTCATGACCCATCTCTGCATTTTCGAGGACGATCAGGTCGAGCATCTACGCCCGCTGGTCGACCTGCGCGCCGTGTATCAGCTGCGGCCCGGAATACGAACGCTATTGGAAGCGATACGAACGCTGTTGCCTTCGTGTCCATTGGTACTCCACGCCCGGAAAGACGTTGCATCGATCGCCGCAACAGCCACGGGATGGCCGGCCGGCCCCCCGCCCGGGGAGGTCGCCGTCGTCTTTGTCAATGGCCGCCTCATCGCCGAGGAGGGGCCGGTGCTGGAGCGCATCAAGACCCTCTTCGCGCCGGAAGCCGGCGAGCAGACGCTGGTGCAGGACGGCGTCCTGGTCGCGGCGAAACAGCGGCGTGTCGACGCGCGCCTGTTCGAGTGCCCAGCTATCGGCCTGGACGCGTTTCCGGGTGCGCGGGCCTACCCGGTGGACGGCGCCCGCTTCGTGCGCCGGCACTGGCATGTCATCGACGAAATCCGCGCCGCGCTCGTCCGCGACGCCGCGGTCTGTGCGCGGGATACGCAGACCTGGCATCCTCTGCCGGAGACGCTGGCGGAAGGGGTCGTGGCGGCCGGCCGCGAAAACATCCTCGTCGCGGACCCTGTGCGCATCATGCCGGGGGTCATCCTGAATGCCACGAATGGGCCGATCGTGATCGACGAACACGCGACGATCATGGAAGGGTCCATTTTGCGAGGTCCACTCTACATCGGTCCGCGCTCGACCGTGAAGGCGCTGGCCGAGCTGGAAGGATGCAGCATAGGCCCCGGCTGCAAGGTGGGCGGCGAGGTCCAGGATGTCATCCTGCATGCCCACGCCAACAAGGGCCACGCCGGCTTCCTGGGGCACTCGTACATTGGGAAATGGTGCAACCTCGGGGCGGGGACGACGGTCTCCAATCTGCGAAACGACTATGGCGAAGTCTCGCTCTATAACATGCATCTTGGCCGCTATGAACCGTCGGGCCGGCAGTTTCTCGGCGTCATCATGGCGGATCACACCAAAACCGGCATCCAGTCGATGATCAACACCGGATCGGTGTTCGGCGTCTCGTGCAACCTGTTCGGCGCGGGCTATATGGACCGGTACGCCCCGTCGTTCTCCTGGGGCGGTCCCGAACGCGGATTCGTGCCCTACCGCATCGACAAGGCGTTGCGCGTCGCGGAGATGGTGATGGCGCGGCGGAGCCTGGACATGACCGAAGACGAGCGGATGCGCCTTATCGCGCTGTACCGCAGCGAGCATCCCCAACTCATCGACGCGCCAGCGCCGGGCTGACACGCCCGGACCCGCGCCGGCTCAGACCCCCTTGACCACGATCATCGTGAGGTCGTCGCTCAGGAGCGTGGCGCTGCCCGTGAAGTCGATGATGTCCGTCCGCACCGCGTCCATGATATCCTGGGCGCTCTCGTGCTGATGCCGGCGCAGCAGCGCCATGAGCCGCTCCTCGCCGTATTCCTCCTCGTCGGGGCCCATCGCTTCGGTGACGCCGTCCGTGAAGAGCGCGAGGACGTCTCCGGCCTCGAGCGACACCGTCCCTCGCTCGTAGGGCACCCCTTTCAGGACGCCGAGCAGCAGCCCCCCCTTTTCGAGCAGTTCGATCTCCCCGCCGCCGGCGCGCAGCAGCATGGGCGGGTTGTGGCCGGCGTTGACGTAGTTCAGGAGGCGCGTATCCGTGTGGTATACCGCCAGAAACGCCGTGATGAACTTGTCGAAACCGGTGTTCTGGCAGATGACGCGGTTCATGTGGCTGACCACATCCTCCAGCGAAAGCTCCATCGGCGTCATCGTGTGGAGGCAGGCCTGCAGGTTCGCCATGAGCAGCGAAGCCGGCATCCCCTTCCCCGTGACGTCGGCGATCGCCATGAGCAGGCTGCCGTCCGACTGGATCAGCAGGTCGTAATAGTCGCCGCCCACGTGCCGGCTGGGGAAAGCGACCGCGGAGAGGTCGATGCCGGCGACATTCGGGATCTCTTGCGGCAGCAGGCCGAGCTGGATGTCGCGCGCCAGCCGAAGCTCCTCCTCGATACGCTCTTTCTCGATTTGCTCATCGACCAGGTAGGTGTTCTGCAGGCTCACATAGGCGAGGTTACCGAAGGCGGAGAGGAGTTCGAGATCCTCCTCCATATAGGGTTTCCCGGTCATCTTGGGGCCGAGACACAACACGGCGCTCGTTTCGTCCTGATGGCGGATGGGCAGGATCAGCTTCATGCCGCATGCGGTCATCGGGTCGAAGACGGGCAGGGCGGCCTCGCTCAGATACTGCGCCTCTTCCATGGCGTCGAGGGCATCCATCACCGGTTCGGGAAAATCGCAGTCCGGCACCCCGTGTGACGCGATGACGCGGAGGCCATGCGGATGCTCCGCATTCCCGCCCGGTCGGCGCATGATGAACAGGTACTTGTTGACCAGCATCTGCCCCATCAGCGTAAAGGTAAGCATTTTGAGCAGCTGGGAGCGGTCGAACGTGGCGTTAAACTGCTGGGACAGGTCGAAGAGGGTGTTGAGCTGCTGGATTTTGCCGTCGAGGGTCCGGTTCGTGCGCCGCAATTCGTCGACGACGAGCGAGTTCTTGACGGCGGCGGCGGACATGTTGACGAGCGACTGGATGAACTCCAGCTCTTCGTCGGAGAACGGCACCCCGGTCGCCTTTTTCCCGAGTCCGACGAGGCCGATGAGCACATCCGAGCTGACGATAGGGAGCAAGAGCACCACCTGGTGCCGGCGGAGCGCCTCCGGCACCTCGTCGTCGCGCAGGATGCGTTGCTGCGTACCGGTCTCGAGCCGCACGATCGTGTCCACCGGAATGTCCGACAGTCCTTTCACGATGACGGCCTTGAAGAGCCCGTCCTGCTTCCCGTCGAGCAGACCGATGCCTCGCGTGACGAGCAGTTTGCTCATGGCCGTGAGGAGCAGGTTGTTCAGGACGAACGAAAGATCCAGGGAGCCGCTCAGCAGCCGGCTCGCCTCGTACAGGGCTCTGAGATCGTAACGTTTGGCGCGTTGTGCCTGAGACGGAGTTTCGAGCATCGCGTGGGTGGGGATCGGGTAGCGGCAGCCTCGTGCGTCAGGGCTGTCCGGGTTCGTCGAGATGGATCACCTCGGCCTGCGTCGCCTTGCCGCCGTCGAGGGTGATGCGCACGCAGGTCTTGACGAGGTGGAATCCCTGTTGGCCGGCGGCGCCCGGGTTAATATAGAGCATATTGCGGAGGGATTTCACGCGTTCGATGCGCAGGATGTGGCTGTGGCCGCAAATAAAGATATCGGGCGGTTCGTCGCGCAGGAGCGTTCCCATGCCGCGCTGCCAGGCACCGGGCCGGCCGGCGATGTGCGTCATCCAGATGCGCACGCCTTCCACCTCGCGCTTATAATGCTCCTCGCTGCGGCGGCGGATGGCGGCCCCGTCGATATTGCCCCATACGGCGCGTGTGGGCGCAAGTGCTTCGAGCTGATCCAGAATGTCCGGGGTGCCGACGTCGCCGGCGTGCAGGATCAGGTCAACGCCGCTGAGATAGGTGGGAATCGAGGGATGAAAATAGCCGTGGGTGTCGGACAGGATGCCGATGCGCATAAACAGGAAGGCTCAGCGCAGCATCAGGCGGACGCCCACGCGCTGGCGGCTGCGGGGCCAGTTGGCACTGGCGGGTACCCACTGGTGAACCGGGACGCCGATGAACGGGAGGATCTGGTAGCCGGGCCGATTGAACTCGATGCCGCTGCGGAACCAGATGGCGCCGCCGATATAGTCGGAGTCGATCGTGACCTCTTCCTGCTGCCCGATGGACTTTTGCGAGGCTTTTGGCGTGGGCTCGACGAAGGACGTCTCCAGCAGGTCGTAGTTGCCCGCCTGGCCCATGAGGGAGAAGAAGATGTTGCTGCCGGCGGGGTCGAACGCAAAATCGTATCCAAGCATGAGCCGGCCTTCCCAGCCGAAGGCGCGCGTGTAGATGATGTCTACATTGCGGTCGCGGCTGTCATTTCCCAGGGCGTGCAGGATGTAGTTGCCGCTCCCAACGTTGGGGGAAGGCTCATCGCCCACGACCCATTGCTCGTAACCCATCCGGATTCGGCGCACGCCGATCGCGAAATTGGACGTGGTCGTCGGGGTGATGCTGCTGGCGGAGAGCCAGCCGAGGTCCATCTGCGGGAATCCGACGCGTCCGTCGAGCGAGGGGTCCACCGCGAGCCGGAGGGCGAAGGTCGTCTCCTCGTTGCGCTCATAGTAGGTGAAGACCACCCAGCTGAGGTTGAGGCCGCCGCGGGTGCTGTTGCCGGCCGCGTCGATGATGCCGCTGAGGTCGAGCTGCGGGGCGAGCTGGTAATCGAGCCGGAAGCTGAGGCCGAGGGGATTGGCTTCGAACGACTGGATCCCGTCGTCCTGCACGACGCCGGCGGTGCGGTAGGAGATCTCGCCAGTGAGCGCATAGCCCCCGAAAAATTCGCGCTGGGTCTGTTCGCTGCGATAGAAGGGGTCGTACGTCTGGAACGGCCGCTGCGCATGGGCGGTCCCTACCCCGGCTACGACGAGTAGCGTGATGAGCGGGAGGGTTCGATGTGCACGTTGGCGCGTCAATGCAAGAACAGCCGGATGCTGCCAGGGTTCGAAAAACGCGGTACCTACAAGGGGGGAGGCATTCAAGTAACGCAATAAAGCGCAAGAAAGCCACCGTCTCAGATCCCTGTCGCTACTTCGTAACGATGGGAGCGAGCGAGATAACCGTTTTGTGTCCGGGGAGCGGGAATGTTACGTACGGACATTGGGCCGCTGCATGACTCCGACGAGCGGTCCGCTCTGCTGGATACGGGACGCTGGTTGCGCATAGTCGCTTGCCAGCGAGTAGCCTGTATCGGATGCCCGGCGCGGAGGGGTAGCCAGATCCATAGCTTCATCCAGCGCCCTACGGGGCGACGAGCATCAGGTGCTTAGACGAATTCAGACCGAAAGCGTTTCCCCGGGGGCCATGACCTGCGCGTGATGGCCGGCTTCCGCGAACGAACGCGCCCAGGCTTCCGTGTCGATGCGGATTGGGGGAAAGGTATTGTAGTGAATGGGGATGAACCGCCGCGCCTTGAGCATCTGGGCCGCCCGAAGCGAGCTGCGGGGGCCCATCGTAAATACGTCGCCGACGGGGATGAAGGCGATGTCGAGGGCGTAATCGGCGCCGATCCAGGCCATTTCGGCGAAGGGCGCGGTGTCGCCGGCGAGGTAAAGCGTCTTCCCCTCGATCTCCAGCACGAAGCCGCCCGGATTGCCGCCGTACGTCCCGTCCGGGAACGACGACGAGTGCAGGGCATGCGTCATCGTGACCCGCCCCCAGGGCTGGTCGACGCCGCCGCCGATGTTGAGGCCGATCGTGTGGTCGTGGCCGTGCTGCTGGTTCAGGCGTGTGGCGATCTCATAATTGCCGATCACCAGCGCGCCGGACGCCTTCGCGATCTCCGGCGTGTCGCCCCAGTGGTCCCCATGGGCGTGCGTCAGCAGGATGACGTCGGGCTTGAGGGAGCCGGCGTCCACGATCCCTTTCGCCAGAGGATTGCCTGAGATGAAGGGATCGACGAGGATGTCCACGCCGCCGGCCTCGATGCGAAGGGCCGAGTGGCCGTAGTAGGTGATGTTCATGGTGCGGGGGATTAGCGAAGGAGGATCATGGAGCGCGACCGGGTAACGGCGCCGGCCTGCAGCACGTAAAAATACAACCCACTGGCCAAATCGACCGCATCGAACGTAACCTCGTGCCAGCCGGCGGGCTGGCGTTCGTTCACGAGGGTCTGAACGCGCCGGCCGAGCGCGTCGTAGACGGTCAGCTGGACAGGCGCATCCTCGGGCAGGGCGTAGCGGAGATGGGTGGTGGGGTTGAAGGGGTTTGGGTAGTTGGGTTCGAGCGTCAGCGAAGTGGGCAGGTTACCGGCTGGCTCGACAGCGACGGCCGATGTGGCCACGGTGAACTGCCAGGTGGCCGACCATCCGCTGATTGGAAGTCCGAGTCCATGGGCATCGACGAGACGGAGTCGCCAGAAATACGCGTTGCCGGCCATGACGTCTTCGAGGGGAAACGTCGTGTCCGTCAGCGTCGTGTCGACGAAGGGGCGGTCGAACGCGGGGTTGTCCGCCACCTGCAACGTGTATGGGTAGTCGAGCCCGTACCAGTACAGGGTCACGGGCGCGAGCAGGGCCGTATCGTTATTCGCCGGCGCCGAGTGAACCGGCGGTTCGATCCTTCCGGAGAGGATGCGGAAGGTGGTCCCCGGCTCAGGTAGGGCCGATGTGTAGGGCGGTGCAACCCCGCCGTTCCGGTTGACCAGAACGATGCGGGCGAGGATCTCGCCGCCGTGCCCGGATCCATCGAAAAAGAACCGGTTGTAGCCTTCCTGTCCAGGCTGTTGGAACGCGGGATCGGGGAGATACCAGTAGACCCAATCGGTTGCCGGGTCGTCCATGCCGCTCGAAAGCAGGTGGTCTCCACCGATATCGAAGACGAAATCCTGATCGCCGGCATCGCACGCCGATTCGCACACCGCCGGGATCAGTCTCATATCGTCATTCGGATCGTCCGGTGTGTGCTCGCCAATTCGCCAGAGTTCAAACGGTACTTCCATCCATTCGCCGCCGAAGGTTCTCCATGCGAGGCAATCGGTGTCGTCGGTCACGCCGTCGATGCTCGCGGCGCACGCCTCGGTGAACCGCATCTCGTAATCGAAGGGAGAAAAACGCGCGATGTTGTCGTTTCGCAGCACCCGGGATACAAACGATTGGTCGTTCTTAAACGACCCGTACTCCCAGGCCCCGCCGGCATGGAAGCCCCAAACCGCGCTATTAAGGGATTGTTGGACGCCCGGTGTGGGCTGGAGAGCATTCGGGTACGTCCCTTCCGGCGTAAGGCGCCCTTCGAGAATCGGAAAGTCTTCGAAAAGGAAGTGGGAAAACGCGGCCATGTCGGGCGGATCGATCGCTCCGGCAGCGTTCGAGGTGGTCATGAAGCCGCCGAAAAAGGAGGTGTTAGGCGCGGCACTCGTGGTGAAGGTCCAGGTAGGCGACCAGGGCCCCTCTCCGCCTCCGTTGACCGCGCGAACGCGCCAGAAATACGGCGTGGACGGGAGAAGTTCGTCGACGGCGAGGTGTGTCGCCGTCTGTGTCACGCTTTGGATGATGTTGGTGAAGCCGGCGTCGGTGGCGACGTCAATGGCATAATGAGTCTCCGTCAATTCAGGATTGGCGTGCCAGTAGAGGGAAAGGTCGAGCGGTTGTTCCAGGACGCCATCACCCGGTGCTTCAAGCACAACAGGGCGTCGGGGAGCGGAGCCCTTCGCCAGGGAAGGCACCGCGAGGCCGGCGTCGAAGGCAACCTGCACCGCTGCGTCGATGTCCCGTAGACGCCTCACCGAATCCAGATGGTCTGTGCCGGTGGCGAGCAGGATCCCGAAGGTGGTTTCAAACCGGTCACCCGGCTGGAGAGTGAAAGGCCCCGTGCCCATGGTGAATCGACGATCGTACGTTGCGTTGGGAGGGGCCGAGTTGGTAAATGGGTCCGGATTGCTCTCCGTCCACCCGGTATGGGTGACGGGATCGCCGGAAAACATGAACGAGGTTGGTCTGTTCGATGCGCCGGTCTCGGGATTACGCCCATCGCCCCCATAGGTGATCGGTGTGCCGTCACGCCATCGTCCCTGCAAGGCACGGTGATATTCGACAGCTAACCCGGGGCCGCACGTAGCGCACGAACCATCGGGGAAATAGCCGAATACGGTCATGCTCAGGTTTCGGAAGTCCGGAACACGTTCGCCGCCGATCCACGCGGAATCGCCGGGCGATGGAACGGCCGGGCCCCGAAAGAAATCGTAGCCGAGCGCAGGGACAGGAGTGCCATATCCTCGGTATCCTGCATTCGAGCCAGGGTCGTCGTCGTTGTCCGCATTGTAGACGTAGGCAAGACCGAGCGTCGTGTCCGATCCGACATAATCATCCGAGAAATCGCCCAGTTCGGGGTCTACGAATATCCCGAGATAGGCTTCTTCAAGGGGGGCGTCTCCGTGGTAATAGACCGTGTAGGTGTAAAACGTCATGTCGTCGACGGCCGTACCTTCGCGGGCCGCATAGGCCATGGCGTGTATTTCGACGCCGATAGACTCGCCTGGAGGTTGTCTATCTACAATGCCCCGGTCGTTCATGACCCACCAGACGACTTGATCGCCGAGCAGGGCCGGCCGTTCGCCTGCCGCGAGGTCGATGATACGCTCCGCGCGTTGTGCGAGGGGGACGTCGATGTCGAATCGAATGTACTCCCCCGGCTCGTCGATGATACCGTCGTTGTCGTCATCCAGGCCGTTGCCCGGCGCGGCAAGCGTTGGGGCGCCGAGACCGGTCGGCCAGCCGGCGAGATCCTCCGTGGCGACACCCGTCTGCGCATAGGCGGCGAGGTCGGACACGCTCACGCGATAGAGGCGATCATACATGCGGCAATCGGCCGGTGGGTTGCCCTGCTCGTCCAGAGGGCCCGGCGAAAACGCCGGAAAACTCCCATAACGCGATACCACGGCACGCGGAGTCGTTTCATCCCCATACCGGCCGACGAGCCAGATGTCCGATACATAAACAGGCTCGATCCCCGATCCTTTGGGCAGTTCGTACGAAAACCCCGTAGAGCCGTTTACGGGGCGAAACAGCACTCCGGTGTTTCGTATCGTGGCTCGCACGTTGTTTGCGTCGAGGAGTGACCATCCTTCCGCGGTGCATGTCGCGGTTTGTGCGACGGCCGGCGTCGTCGTGCATAGCAGTCCTGCCAACGTCGCACAGACCATGGATAAGAAGAGCGCGCGCGCGATGCTCATGCGGATAAGTTCCTATTGACAAGGGGATACGGGCAGGTCTAACATACTAACTTTGTGCCTCCGGCTGCACAGGTCGCGGCGAATTACCCCACAAAAAAAGCGAGGGCAAACACCGGTTCGCCCTCGCCTTTATTTCGGATGTGCAGCGTATCAGCGCTCCTGCCGAATCGCCACCTTGTACAGCCAGTACGTGAAGCCCACAAAGGCCCCAACGCCGAGCACATGGGTTACGATGTCGTTCGCGCCGTCGCTCAGGCCCAGGGAGATGCGAAGCACATCGGTGCTTTCAGCGATGGCAAACGGGATGGCGAGGATGATGCCCACGAGCGCCTCGCCCGTGATGAGCCCCGAGGCGAAGAGCAGACCGCGCTGTTCGGACTGTTTGACCTCTTCCTCGTAGCGGTCGCCCAGTGACGCCTCGCGGCTTTTGAAGTAGCGGGTGGCGGCAAAGGCGGCCATTCCGCCGATGAAAATCGCGGTGGAGAGTTCTAGCGGCAGGTAGATGCCGACCGCCACCGCAAGCACGGGCGCCCGGAAGGACGAGCCGCGCGCTTCCAGCATCTTGTCGATGACGATGATGGTCACCGCCACCAGGGCGCCGATGCCGATCATGCCCCACGGCAGGTTACGCGTAAAGACGCCGTTGGCCACCGAGCTCATGAGCGTGGCCTGCGGCGCCTGGAGCGCCTCGCCGGGATCCATGCCGGCGCGGGGAAACACGTCGCCCAACCCGTAGGCCTGGAAGAGCAGGCTCAGCACCGGCGCGATGACCAGCGCGCCGGCCACCACGCCCACCATCTGCATGATCTGCTGCTTGTACGGCGTCGCGCCGACGAGCTGGCCGGCCTTCAGGTCCTGCATGTTGTCGCCGGCGATCGCCGCCGCACAGCACACGACGCCCCCGACCAGAATCGCCGTCGCGGCCGCCTGCGTCGCCCGCGCCGTGTCGATGGCGAAGTCGATCTCGGTGCCCAGGATGTAGTAGAGCACCAGCGAAATGGAGAGGACCGTCGCGATGGTGACGCCCGAGATCGGGTTGTTGGACGAGCCCACCAGGCCGGCCATGTAGCCGGCGACGGAGGAGAACAGGAAGCCGGCGACGTAGGCGAACAACAGCGCGAGCGCCACGGTCGACCAGAACAGGCCGGTGCTGATGTCGAGCGCTTCATGCTCGACGACCGACGTGAATACGACGAACAGCGGAATCGTCAGCACCAGCGCACCGATCATCACGATGTTGATCGGCGTGTCCTGTTCGGTGCGAAGCACGCTGACGCTTTCGCCGGAACGCGACGCCCGAACCGCCTCGAGGGACGAGCGCACGCCGTCCCGGATCGGCTTGACGAGCGAGAGCAGCGCGTAGATGCCCCCGGTGGCCATCGCGCCCACGCCGAGGTACCGGATCTCCCTGCTCCAGATGGCCAGCGCCGCCTGGTACCCCTCGCTGCTGCCGACGATGCCCTGGACGGTCTCCGGCGACGAGACGGCCATGAAGATGGGGATACCGAAGAGCCACGAAATCAACCCGCCGGCGAACACGAGTGTCGCGATGTTCAGGCCGACGATGTAGCCAACCGCCATGAGCGCCACCGACAGGTCGCTGCCGAAGCCAAAAATCGAGCGCCCCGTGGTGATGGCGCCGTCGACGGACGAGGCGGCGAGCTTGAAGCCGGTCTGAAACAGTTTCATGATCGCCGCACCGATGCCGGCCAGCGCGATGTAGCGCACGCCCTTGCCGCCCTCCGTCCCGGCTTTCAGCACCTCGCCCGTGGCCACGCCCTCCGGAAACTTCAGCTTGGCCTCGATGATCAGCGCGCGCCGCAGCGGCACGGTGAAGAGCACCCCCAGCACGCCGCCTACGAGCGAGATGGACATCGTCTCCACGAAGTTGAACCCCTGCCAGAATCCGAGCATCACCAGCGCCGGCAGCGTGAAGATCACGCCGGCCGCCAGCGATTCGCCCGCCGATGCCGCCGTCTGCACGATGTTGTTTTCGAGGATGTTGGACTGCCGGAACATCCGCAGCACGGCCATGGAGATCACGGCGGCCGGGATCGAGGCGGACACGGTGAGACCGACCTTCAGGCCGAGGTACGCATTCGCGCCGGCCAGGATCGCCGAGAGCAGAAAGCCGAGGACAACTGCCTTGACCGTGATCTCGGGCAGCGATTGCGACGCCGGCACATACGGCACGACAACATCGTCATGCGCGGGGCGTGTCTGGGTTGAGTGCATAAGCGGTTTAAGGATTGATGTTCAAGGCTCAAGGGGATCAGGTACACGGCTCACGCTTCAAGACCTACGCCTTGAACCATAAACCTTGATCGTTGAACCTCATTGGGACCACGACGTCGGTTCGCGGTCCCAGCGGTGGGCCTGGAGCGCGGTGTGCAGGTCGGCCTCGAGGGGGCCGGCGTCGCTGCACGCGATATTGGTTTCCACATGCTTCAGCTTGCGCATCCCGGGGATGATGGTGCTCACGTCCGGGTTGTTCAGGATGAAGCGCAGCGCCATGTCCGGCAGGGTCATCTCGGCCGGCACCAGCGGACGCAGGGCGTCGGCGTGATCCACGCTGGAGTTCAGGTTTTCCGGGACGAAATAGGTGCTGCGCCAGTCGTCCGCCGGCCAGGTGGAGTCTTTGGTGATCGTACCCGTGAGGGTGCCTTCGTCGAACGGCACCCGGGCGATCACGGCTACGTCCTGCGCGGCGCAGGCGGGGAAGAGTTCGTCTTCCGGGTTCTGGTCGAAGATGTTGTAGATCACCTGCACGGCGTCGATGACGCCGGAGTTGACCGCGCGGACGCCGTTCCAGGGCTCCCAGCGGTTGATGCTGATGCCGATGGCGTGGAAAAGGCCCTGACGTTTCAAATCGGCTACCTTGCCCATCCAGCGGTCGTCGTCGACCCAGTCATCTTCCCACACGTGGAATTGCATCAGGTCGAACGCATCCAGGCCGGCGTTTTCCAGGCACTTGAGGGTGTATTCCTCGATATGGTCCGGCGGGAAGCAGTCGTCGAGCGTGTAGCCGCGCCGGCTGGGCCACTTGAAGTTCTTCGGGGGGAGCTTGGTCGCCGTGTAGAGCTTTTTGTCCGGGTGGGCGCGCACGAGATCGCCCAGTAACCCCTCGCTGTGGCCGGCGCCGTATCCCCAGGCCGTGTCGAAAAAATTGCAGCCGAGTTCGACGGCCCGGTGGAGGCTGCGCATCGACGCATCGTCATCCGATCCGGTCCATCCCCCCATCCCCCACATCCCGTATCCGATTTCGCTCACCTGCCATCCGGTGCGTCCGAAACGCCTGTATCGCATGAAATCACCCTGAAAAGGGACGGTCTGCCGTCCAGATAAAAAACAAGGACGCCGCGCGATGCGGCGTCCCTGCGAATTAACGTATTTCTTGGGCAGAATTCCAGTGCGGGATTATTGCTCGTTGGCCCCGCCCGGTCCGCGCCGGCCGCCGGGTCCGCCGCGAGGCCGCATCTCGGCGACTTTTTTGTCATACGTCGCCATCTGCTCTGCCGTGAGGAGGGTGGCGAGTTCGTCGCGGGTGCCCTTTTCCAGGTCCTGCATTTCGGCGCGCATCTTCTGCATGGTTTCCGGATTCCGCTCTCCGCTACCCATGTAGGTTTCCATGAGCGCCATCCGCTCCTTCTGCTGGTTTTCCAGGATGCCGCGAACCTGGGTTTCGAGGTCGCCCGTCACGCCGAGCGCGGTGACGAGTTCGTCCGTCTGCGCCTTCATGCGCGCCGCGCGCTCCGCGGGGTCACCGAATCCGCCCCGCTGGGCGAGGACGGCCTGGGGCGTGGCGAAAAAGAAAAGGCCGATGAGCAGGGCGAAGCCGGCCATGCTTCGCCACGAGATTGAACACTGATTCATAGTCGTTGTGCACGTTGATGAACGTGGGGTGAGGTGCGCACTGACGCCGCCGCCGGCGCGCGTTCGGTGGTATTGACGACCGCCGTGACGCCCGGATTCCGTGCGAGAGGATTATTTTTTGGATGTGCGCCGCCGGCGTCAACCCGGATGGCCCAGCCCGTGCAGCAGCCCGGCAAACAGGTCGATGCCGTACCAGAGGTTCGCGACCCGCAGGTTTTCGTCGGGCCCGTGCTGGTTGTTGTCGTGATTGGCGATGGGGACGCCCACGATGGGGAGGCCGAGGTGATCGGCGAAATGATAGAGCGGGAGCGATCCGCCGAGCGTCGGGAGGAGCGCCACGGGCTCGTCGGCGAGGTGGGTCACGACCCGGATGATGTCCTGCACGATCGGGATCGACATGTCGGTGCGGACCGCCGGGTACGACGGGTCGAATTCGAGGCGGGCGATCTTCGGGTAGGTACGCCGGGTTTCGGCATCCGGGACGTCGTCCACGAGGTGCCATCCCTCGGCGACCAGGTGCCGCTGGATCCGGTCCATCATCGTCTCCGGAAGGAGGCCTTTCACCAGCCGCACGTCGATGCTCGCCCGGGCTTCCGAGGGGATCATGTTGACGATGCGGCCATCGGCCACGCCGCACTTGATGCCGCGGATGTTGAGCGAGGGCCACTGGATGCGTTCGTTCAGGCCGGCGTTTTCGCATTCGGTCGCGGCCAGTCCCAGCTCGTCGCGCAACGCGGCGTCGTAGTCCGGCAGGGCGTCGAGCGCCGCCTGCTCGATCGCGTTGAGCGGCACGACGCCGTCGTCGAAGCCGTCCACCAGCACGCGCCCCGCGTCGTCCTTCATCCCGGCGAGCATCCGGGCCAGCAGGAGGCCGGGGTTGGGCGCCCAGTTGCCGTAGTGCCCGCTGTGCAGGTGCCGGTTCGGGCCGTATACCGTCACGGTGAATCCGGAGAACCCGCGGGCGCCGAAGAAGAGCTGGGGCCGGCGGCTCTGGTGCACCGGACCGTCGCAGATCAGCAGGGCGTCGGCCGCGAGGCGATGGCGGTAGGCGGCGAGGTAGTCGCCCAGGGTGGGCGAGCCGATCTCTTCCTCCCCATCGAAAAAGAACTTGAGGTTGACGGAGGGCGGCAGGCCGGCGGACTCGAGCGCGTCGAGCGCCGTCAGGATGGCGGTGAACGGCGCCTTGTCGTCGCTGGCGGAACGGGCGTAGATCCGCCAGGCGGGGTCGATGGGCGCATCGGCGGCAGGAAACGGGATCGGCCGGCCGCCGGCGGACAGGGCGTCGCTGAAGAGCGTCGGTGTCCACGGGGCCACGGTCCACTCGTCGGCGTCGGCTGGCTGGCCGTCGTAATGCGCGTAGCACAACACGGTCGTCGTGGCGCCCGGCGTGGTCCGCTCTCCGAAGACGACCGGCGGCATCCCGCCCAGACGCCAGATTTCGGTGGCGATGCCGCGCCGGCGCATCTCGCCGGCGAGGTAGTCGGCGTTCCGCTCGATCGCGGCGCGATCTTCCGCCACGTTGGGCAGCGCAAGCCACGCGGCGAAGTCGGACAGGATGCGGGCGCCGTGCCGTTGCCGATAGGCGCGGGATGCTTCCAGGGCGCGCTGGACCGGTGGAGAGGGCGTCATGGGCGGCTCAGGCGACCCCGTACAGGGTTTCCTGGATGAGCATCTGAACGACGGCGCGCAGCGCTTCCCGGTCGTCGGCGCCGCCGGCCTTGGCCTCCGTGAAGGTGCGCACCTGCCAGTGCGCGCTGGTGCCCTGGCCGAGGATGGTGCGGGCGTGGCGGACCTCCTTCACGCAGCCGAAATATTCGGCGTCTTCCTGGATGAAATCGAGCAATTCGTCCAGCAGCTGGGCGTAGGGCACGATCTTGCCCTTTCCGTAATCGATGAGGCCGCGCTCGAAGCCGTACCGCTGCGCGCGCCAGCGGTTTTCGTTCAGCAGGAGGTTCGCGTAGTTGCGCCAGCGCTGGTTGCTCCGCCGCAGCCGGTACAACATGCGCAGCCAGCAGCGATAGAGCGCGGCGATACAGAGGGCGTCCTCGAGGTGGGTGCACAGGTCCGAGATGCGCATTTCGAGGGTCGGAAAACGCATGCTGGGGCGGATATCCCACCAGATCTTGGAGCTGTCCTCGATCACGCCGGCGTCGATCAAGACGTCCGCATGCCGCTTGAACTCGGCGAAGCTCGAAAAATGCTCGGGCAGCCCGGTGCGGGGCAGCTCGTTCCACACGGCGATCCGGTAGGACATCAGGCCCGTGTTCAACCCCTCCCAGAAAGGCGACGACGTGCTGATCGCCAGCAGGTGCGGCAGGATGTAGCGCGTCTGATTCATGAAATCGATCCGCATGTCCGCGTCCTCGATGCCGACATGCACGTGCATCCCGCTGATGACCATCCGGCGGGCGACGGCCTGCATGTCGCGGACGAGCATGGCGTACCGGTCCTTGTCCGTATGCTTCTGGCTCTCCGTCGCCGAAAACGGGTGCGTCGAGGCGGCGATGATCGCCAGCCCGTGTGCGTTGGCGACATCGGACACGGCGCGCCGCAGCCGCATCAACTCGATACGCGCGTCCTGGATGGTCTGGCAGACATGGGTGCCCACCTCGATCTGCGACTGGAAGAACTCGGGCGTGACCTGGCCTTCGAGCAGCTTCTTGCACTCGTCGAGCATCGACGGAGGTGCCTCCCGGATCAGATCGCCGGTTTCGTGATCGACGAGGAGGTATTCTTCTTCGATGCCGATGCTAAAGGTGGGTTCAGGAATCATGGGCGGTGGGGACCGGAACGTGAGCGAAAGGGGGGATTGCTCGCGGAAGATAGGAGTTTTTCGTATTTCGGAATATGGGGCGTCACGCGGTGCGACCCCGCATCCGGCCCCAGTCCCCTACACAAAGCCCCAGCCCCCTTATACAGAGCACCAGTCCCCTACACGAAGAAGTCCGGCCACAGTTCGGCGCCCGGCGTCACGGCGTAGCCGCTGAGGTCGGTGATGCCGGCGCCGGCGAGCACCTCGTCGTCGATGAAGAAGTTGCCGGTGCAGCTGCGGCTGTCCTGGGTGAGGATCCAGTGCGCGGCGTCGGCGAGGATCGCGGGGGTTCGGGCGTGGCGGACGGCCTCGTCGCCTCCGAGCAGGTTTTGCACCGCGGCGGTGGCGATGATCGTGCGCGGCCAGAGGGCGTTCACCGCGATGCCGGCCGGCCTGAACTCCTCCGCCATGCCCAGCACGCACAGGCTCATCCCGTATTTCGCCATCGTGTAGGCCACATGCGGCGCGAACCAGCGCGGCTCCATGTTCAGCGGCGGGGAGAGGTTCAGGATGTGCGGGTTGGCGGCGTTTTTGAGGTGGGGGAGGCAGACCTGCGCGCAGAGGAACGTGCCGCGGGTGTTGACCTGATGCATGAGGTCGTACCGTTTCATGGGCGTCGCCTCGGTGCCGGCCAGGTAGATGGCGCTGGCGTTGTTGACCAGGATGTCGATCCCGCCAAACGCGTCGACCGCCCGGGCCACCGCGTCGCGGACGATGTCCTCGGACCGGATGTCCACCACCAGCGGCAAGGCCCGGCCGCCGGCGGCCTCGATCTCGTGCGCCGCCGTGTAGATGGTGCCCGGCAGTTTGGGGTGCGGGACCTCCGTCTTGGCGGCGATGACCACGTTGGCGCCGTCGCGCGCCGCGCGCAGGGCGATGGCCTTGCCGATGCCCCGGCTCGCGCCGGTGATGAAGAGCGTCTTGTTCGATAGCGTAGCCATGTTTCGGGTGCGTTGGCGAAGAAGGGCGGTCGATCAACTTAGGCGGAGCGGGCGAGGGAAACAAGCGGATGTTTCATCTTGAGAGGCTGGGAAGCGAGGCGGGCGGACCGTATCTTGGGCCCGAGCGCAAACGACCGCGGCGGGCGCTCGCGGCGGTCTTCTATCCGGTACCAACCCATCGCTTACATGAAAATCGGCATCCTGCTTTTTCCTGGCGCAAACTGCGATCACGACGCCTATCACGTCGCCGGCCACGTGCTCCGGCAGGAGGCGCGGTTCATCTGGCACAAGGACACGCACCTCGGCGATGTCGATCTCGTGATCGTGCCGGGCGGGTTTTCGTACGGGGATTATCTGCGCGCCGGCGCCATCGCCCGGTTTTCGCCGATCATGAAGGATGTCGTCCGGTTCGCCCGGGACGGCGGGCTGGTGATGGGCATCTGCAACGGCTTTCAGATCCTGTGCGAAAGCGGACTGCTTCCGGGCGCCCTCATGCGCAACGCCTCGCTCCGGTTCGCCTGCAAGGACGTCCATCTCCGCGTCGAATCGACCGATACGCCCTTTACCTCCTCGATGAAGACGGGCGAAGTGCTTCGGATTCCCATCGCCCATGGCGAGGGGAATTATTATGCGAGCGACCGCGAACTGGACGAGCTGGAAGCCGCCGGACAGGTCGTGTTCCGCTACGCGACGCCCGAGGGAGCCATCACGCCGGACGCCAACCCGAACGGCGCGGCGCGAAACATCGCCGGCATCGTCAACGCCAACCGGAACGTGCTCGGCATGATGCCGCACCCGGAGCGCTGCGCCGAAACGATCGTCGGCAGCGGCGACGGATTGAAGGTGTTCGAATCCATCCTCGTGCATGCCGGCGCGGTATCCGCCGGATGAGCTTTTCCCACCCGCGCCCCCGGTGCTAGCCGATCGATCGATGAACCTTCTCGATTACCCCGCCACGCTGGCGTTCCTCGTTGTCAATGTGTTCGTCAGCGGGTACGTGTTTTTTGTCGATCCATCCTCGATCGAAAAGCTGTCGTTTAAACCGCGGGCGATCGTGGATCGCAAGGAATACTACCGGTTTCTGTCCGCCGGCTTCGTGCATGGCGGCTTCGGGCATCTGGCAGTGAACATGCTCACCCTGTATTTCTTCGGGCCGTATCTCGAAGACCTGCTCGGGATCTGGAAATATGTGGCGCTCTATTTCGGATCGGAGATCGCCGCGCACGCCCTGACCTTCTATTACCGCCGCAACGACCCGATGTATTCCGCCGTCGGCGCCTCCGGGGCGATCAGCGGCATCGTGTTCGCCTTCTGTCTGTTTGCCCCGTTTGCCATGCTGGGCGTGATGTTTTTCATCCCCATGCCGGCCATCCTGTTCGCCGTGCTCTATACGTACGGTTCGATCTACATGATGAAACGCGCCCAGGCGGAGGGCGCGTCGGGCGTGATGGGGCGCATCGCGCACGAGGCGCATCTCGGCGGCGCCATCGGCGGGGTGCTGCTCACGATCATGCTGGAGCCGAAATCGCTGGGCATCTTCATCGAACAGATAATGTCCGTTATTCGATAGGATATATTTCCGCCAGAAATGGAAAAATGAGCGGTTATGTCCGTTATGCTACTTGATCTGGGGCGCCGATTGCCGTATGTTCAGGGCTCCTCATGTAGCCTGGAAGCTTTCTGGCGGAAGCTGTCAGTTGCGCACGTCGAATGAGCACCAAAGACTCGGCCCTATCGGCCGGGTTTTTTGGTTTAGGGGGGCTGGATCGGTTCGTCGGGTCGAGTTATCCACATCCTGTGCATATTTCTGTGGAAAACCCGGTGGATTATGGGGGATAACACCGTGGAAAACCTGTGTACATTTTGTGGGTCGATTCCGCTTGATACCCCGCTCAAATCGCAGTACCATTTTCGCCGTGCCTTCGGGCACTGTTCCTTGACGTGACTGTGTCTTCAGACTGCATGGGGATCGTACTTGCCGGCTTTCGGGCCGGCGAGCACTATGATGCACCCTCCCGGGTACGGGCGAAGCGTCGGCCTTGAGCCGGCGGCGCGCAACGCCCGGATTCGGCCTATGTGTCGGTGTCAGGCGCTGATCTGGAATGCTGCACCGGATCGGCGCTTTCGAAACGATACGGATCGTGCGTGTGGACATGTCCGCGCGTCCGAGCCAGGCCGAGAGCCTCTTTGTAAATCCGTCGATCGGGTTGCCTGTTCATCCAGCAAAAAGGTTGAGGATTGCACGGCCGGCGCTTCGAGCCTGTTCGCAGGTTGGAAAGCCGGTATCTGCATCATGGCTACCGCCAGTGTCGCAACGGGGAAACGCTCGTTTTCCTGCTTGCCCCCGGCTTAAGCTGCTTCACAGGGTTAGCGCCTTGCGCGAGTGACTGGAACGAGCGCTCGCGCGGGATCTGCGCTGTGGAGAAGGTGATCTTACGTCCGTTTTTTCCGATTGTCGTACGCTCATGCGGCATCGGGCGCCGTTCGACCTGTGGGACGAACGGCAAAGGAAACGGGATGCGTATCTGGAGGCCGGGCCTCTCCCGGTTGATGACGAACCTTTTCTGGCCGAACGTCATTTGCCGGGTGAGGCGGTCGCGCTCAAGGGCCCCCGATGGCTGCCCTGCTTCTGCAGGGTAGCCACTTTTTTTTGCCCCTGCGGTGCCCCTACCGGGGCAGAAGCGCCGCCGTCAGCGCCGCCCAGTCGTCGAAACGCAGCATCTCTTCGCCGCCGCCCGCGGTGGTCTCGGGCGTGTACCAGGCCGCCTGCCAGCCGGCCTTCCGCGAGCCGGCGATGTCGGAGTGGTACGAGTCCCCGACATACAGGATCTGTTCCGGGCCCACCCCCGCGCGCGCCGTCGCCTCGGCGAAAAGCTGCGGATGCGGCTTCAGGTACCCCACCTCTTCGCTGATGACGACGGAGACGGAGTGCGAGCGGAGTTCGGGAAACCGGTCGAGCTTCGCGTGCTGCACTTCGGCGAATCCGTTCGTCAGGATCCCCGTCGGCATCCGGGCCGCGATCTGCAGAAAGGCGTCGCGTGCGCCGGCGCAGTAGCGCCAGTGATCGGCATAACAGGCCATGTAATGGTCGCCCGTCTCGATCGGGTCGAGCGACGTGATGCCCAGCGCGTCGATCAGCATCTCGAAACGCCGGCGCCGCAGCATCTCCTTGTCGATCTCGCCGGCCGCATAGGCCGTCCACAGGGCCACGTTATGGGTGTGATAGACCGCCTGCACGTGGTCCAGGTCGTGCCCGGCGAACGCTTCGCGGTAGTGCTCGTACAGATGGGTCAGCGCCGTGCGCTGGGCGCTGTGGTGATCGAGAAGGGTATCGTCGAGATCGAAATAAACGAAGGCGGGATGCGGCGAAAAGGGCATGCGGCAGGGCTTACAGGGCGCGTTCGAACATGGCGTATTCCTTGTCCATCACGCCGCCGTACGAGGTAATGGCGTTCATCATGGCCGGATTGCTGTCCAGCACCCAGCTCATCTCGCTGGCGAAATACCCGTTTCGGGGGCCTTCGACCATGATCTCCAGATTCAGGATCGCATCCAGCCCCATGCCCTGGTATTCCTTGATGACGCCCATGAGCAGGGTGCGGCACTCGTGGATGCCGCCGAACTTGGCGCGCAGCAGCAGCTGCGGCAACCCGAAGGGCAGCAGACGGCCGTTGGTGTGCTTCAGCGCGAGGTTGATGTTCGGCAGCGAGATGGAGAAGGCCACCGGCCGGCCGGCGTCTTCGAGGATGAAGACGATATTCGGGTCGACGACCTGTTTGAGGTCTTTCGCCAGATGCGCGAACTCGTTTTTCGTCATCGGGACGTGGCCCCAGTTGCTCGACCAGGCGTCGTTGTAGATGTCGAGCACGATCTGGGCGTCGCGATCGAAGTGGGCCATATCGAGCTTGCGGAGCGTCAGCGAAGGATGCCGGCGGTACACGAGCTTGACGCCCCGATGCAGCTTGTCGATCGACAGGTACTTCATGTTGATGTAGTACGCCCACATCGTCATCGCCCGTGTAAACCCGTACCGCTCCAGGTATTCGGCGTAATACGGCGGGTTGTAGGGCATCATGATCGACGGCGATCGATCGAAACCGGTCACCAGCAGCCCGGAGATGTCGTTCATCGACGGATTGGTCGGCCCACGAACGCCCTTCAGACCCTGCCCGCGCAGCCACTCGCCGGCCGTCTCGAACAGGCGCTCGGCCACATGGTAGTCTTCGATCGACTCGAAGAAGCCGAAGAAGCCGTTGCCGTCGTCGTACTTCTTGAGGTGCATCCCGTTCACGATGGCGGCGATCCGCCCGACCACGTGGCCCCGTTCGTCCTCCGCCAGAAACGTCTCGATCTTGCCGTGCTCGAAAAACGGATTCTTGCGCGGGTCGAGGGTTTTTTTGACATCCATGCGCAATTGCGGCACCCAGTGCGGGTTGGACGCATAATGCGTGTACTGGAAATCGATAAAACGCTTCAGGTCGCCGGCCGAAGCCACGCGGCGAACGCGCACGGCGGTCGACGACGGCTTCGATGGCGATGCAGTGGCTGCAACCTCCATGAGGGACGAACGCGGTTTAGGGGGTGATCAGGCGGCCGTGCCGTTCGATGCGATCACGCCGTTCTTGATGCCAACACGACGGAACGCGTCGAGGATGAAGTCGAGTTCCTCGTTTGTATGCGTCGCCATGTACGAGGTGCGCATGAGCGCCTGCCCCGGCGGCACGGCCGGCGGGACGACCGCGTTGGCGAACACGCCTTCGTCGAGCAGGTCGGTCCAGAACTGGAAACACGTGTACATGTCGCCCACGACGACCGGGATGATCGGGGTCTGGCTGTTCCACACGTTGAAGCCGGCGTTCCGGAACCCGTCGCGCATGTAGTCCGAAATCTCCCAGAGCCGTTCGACGCGCTCGGGCTCTTCCTCGAGGATTTCGAGGCACTTGAGCACCGTGGCGACGTTGGCCGGCGGCATCGACGCGCTGAAGATGTGGGCGGAGCTGGTGTGACGGATGTATTCGATGACGTCGTGGTCGCCGACACAGAACCCCCCGAGCGAGGCAAAGCTCTTGGAGAACGTCCCGGTGATCATGTGCGCGCTGTCGGTCAGGCCGAACGAGGCCGCGGAGCCGCGGCCGCCCGGGCCGATCACGCCGACGGCGTGCGCGTCGTCCAGCATGAGCGCGGCGTTGTAGGTTTCGGCGAGTTCGACGAGCTCCGGGATGCGCGCGATGATGCCGCTCATCGAGAAGACGCCGTCGGTGACGATCAGCTTGCCGGCGTTCGGGCGCTCGTTGCTGACGCGTTCGAGGAGGATGCGCAGCTGATCGATGTCGTTGTGCCGGAAACGCGACGTCTCGGCCAGGCTCACCTGGGTGCCGGCGACGATGCAGGCGTGGTTGTCCTTGTCGGAGAACACGACATCGCCCTTGCTGGCGATGGCCTGAATCACGCCCTGGTTCGTCATGTACCCCGTCGAATACAGGATACACGCTTCCTTGCCCATGAAGCGGGCGAGGCGTTCCTCGAGTTCGAGGTGGATGTCCAGCGTGCCGTTCAGGAAGCGACTGCCCGTGCAGCCGGAGCCGTACTGGCGGATGGCCTGCATGGCGGCCTCCTTGACGCGCGGGTCGGACGTGAGACCGAGGTAGTTGTTCGAGCCGGCCATGATGAGCTCGCGGCCATGCATGATGGCGCGCGTTCCCTCGTTGCGCTCGATCGGGCGGAAGTACGGATACAGGTCCGCCTTCTTGACCTGCGCGTAATCGCCGGCGGGGTCAAAAAACCGATGCGTCTTGGTAAACAGCGTAGGTTCTTCCTTGACGACGGCCTGCGCGCGCGGGAGCCCGAAACCGGGCATGGGCTGATTTTGGTTCATATGTGGCTTCAACGGACGTCCTGTGGAGGTTTTTGGATGCTTCCGGCAGCCGGTCCCAGCGCCGGCGGTGGAAGCAAGGTGAGTCTGGTGCTCTGCAGGTCGATTCCTAATGGGCGCCGCCTCGTGCATGCTGTTGAGCGAGGCGGCTCGATACGTTTTCCGGGCATCGACATGCGGGCACTCAACCGGGGCCCCGGTGCGCGATACCTGAACCGATGACGGCAAGCCGCCATCGTAGATGTTTTGGAGGGGACGTGTGTTACCAGGTTACCCTGATCGACACACCCTGACCGCCGGCGAACGGCACAACAGATGCCGTCAGATCTTCGCCGACATCGAATTCGAGAAGATGCGCGCTGATAAAGGCGTCGAGGGCGGCCAGCCCATACACTAAGCCGACGCCAAAAAGAGAAAGGTCACGGTTGCGTCGAAATTTATCTCGGAAGGGTTTCAGGCTCGACGCCGAGATGTCCTGGCCCTGGCCGATGTCGGCGACGACGCGCGCGTATTCATCGGCATATTCCGGGAACGGATGCGGCTCGCCTTCCTCGAGTTGCTGCTGCCAGCCGCGGTACTGATAGGCGCGCGTATAGAGGCGATGCTGGGCGCCGAAATAGATCGCGAGCGAAACGGCCCCGCCGATGCCGGCATACACGATCGGCACTTTCCAGTATTGCCGGTTATAGATCTGGCCGAGCCCCGGCACCATCAGCGAGCGTTTGAGCGCCAGATCGGGATCGTGCCGCTCGAGCCACGCCGGCCGGGCGGCGGCGCTCACGCTGTCCGCCCCCTGCGCCAGCGCAAGACGGCCCGGTAGGAGGCACAGCAGGAAAACGACGAGATGATGGCGCATGACGCGCGGCTGCTTGCGGAGGATCAATGCCCCAGGAGCAGCTCCATGAGCCGCTCGAGATCTTCGGTCGTGTAGTATTCGATCTCGATGCGGCCGCCTTCCGCTCCCTTCTTGTTCTTGATATGCACCTGGGTGCTCAGACGCGTACGCAGCCGGGAGCCGAGCGCCTGAATCTGCAGCTGGTCGCGATCGGAGCGGGCGAACGGATCGGGATCCGGCTTCGCCGAGGATTCCTTTTTCGCCGGCGCCAGTTTCGCATGCTGCCAGGCGCGGACGCGCTCTTCCACGTCGCGTACCGAGAGGCCGTCCTGCAGGAGGGCGTTGAGGATGTCCACCTGCGCGTCTTCGTCGTCGACCGTGATGAGCGCCCGCGCATGGCCCATCGTGATCGACTGGTCCCGGAGCGCGGCCTGTACCCGCGGCGGCAGCTTGAGGAGGCGCAGGAAGTTGGCGACCGTCGCCCGGTTCTTGCCCACCTTTTGCGCGACATTTTCCTGGGTGAGGCTGCATTCCTCGATCAGGCGCTGGTAGCCGAGGGCCACCTCCATCGGGTTGAGCGCTTCCCGTTGGACGTTCTCCACGATGGCCATCTCCAGCATCGCCTCGGTGTCCGCCTCGCGGACGAAGGCCGGGATCTGCTTGAGTTCGGCGCGGCGCGCGGCGCGAAGGCGGCGCTCGCCGGAGATGAGTTCGTAGTGGCCATCGCCCAGGTGCCGGACGGTGATCGGCTGGATGATGCCCAGCTGCTGGATCGACGCCGACAGCTCGTCGAGGGCATCCTCGTCAAACGTTTTGCGCGGCTGGTAGGGGTTGGGGCGGATGTGGTCGATGTCGACCTCCGCCACCGATCCGGCCCGACCCCGTTCGGGGGCGGAACGCCGGCCCGGCCGGGGTTCGCCGGATGCTTCGTCGGTCTCGCCGCCGGAGCCGGCGTCGGGTAACAGGGCGTTCAAGCCACGCCCAAGGGCTACTTTCTTGGCCATACGAAAAATCGGAAATACGGGAGGCGACGATCTCGGGAGAGGCGATCAGAGAGCGAAGCCGTTCGCCGGCGTGGAGGAGTTATCCGGCAGCGGTGCATCCTGTTCACGCGATCCGGCGTGGGGAGCCCGATCGTCGTCATAGTCTTCCGCCTGGAGAAAAGCCCGGTTGTTGTGCAGGATCTCCCGGGCCAACGCGATATAATTCCGCGCGCCCTGGCTCGTCGCATCGTACAGAAGGACGGGTTTCCCGAAGCTGGGCGCCTCGGAGATGCGCACGTTCCGCTGCACGATCGTGCCGAACACCTTCTCGCCGAAATAGCGGCGCACTTCCTCGGCCACCTGGTTGGACAGCCGCAGCCGCGCATCGTACATCGTGAGCAGCACGCCTTCGATCTCCAGTTCGGGGTTCAGATGCTGGCGCACGAGCTTGATCGTGTTCAGCAGCTGGCCGAGCCCTTCGAGCGCAAAATATTCAGTCTGCACCGGGATGAGCACCGAGTCCGCCGCCGTCAGCGAGTTGAGCGTCAGCAGCCCCAGCGACGGCGGGCAGTCGATGACGATAAAGTCGTATTTCCTCCGCGCGCGCTCGACCGCCTTCTTCAGAATGCTCTCGCGCTCCTCGACATCGATCATCTCGATCTCGGCGCCCACCAGGTTGATATGGCTCGGGACGATATCGAGGAAAGGCATGTCCGTCGGACGGGCGCCCTCTTCCGGGGTCGTCTGGCCGATCAGGACTTCGTACGTGGAGGCTTCGGCCGTTCGCGGGTCGATCCCCACGCCCGACGTGCAGTTCGCCTGCGGATCGATATCGATCAGCAGGGTCGGATGCTCGGTAGCGGCCAGCGACGAAGCCAGGTTGATCGCTGTGGTTGTCTTGCCAACGCCCCCTTTTTGATTCGCAACAGCGATGACTTTTCCCATGAGAATGGTACAGCTGGTTTCAACGCGATGAGCGAGCGCCCCCGGGACTGAAGGTTGCTGCTTCCTTCCCAAAAGGTATCCTGCCTCCTGCCTGATTGGATCAGGGCCGCGGCGGGGCTAGCTTGGAATGTATGAACAAAGCCGGAGTGACGCCAGCATTGCGCCGGACATTCGTCCCCGGGCTTGTAACGGTTTTGAACTTTTGTGCGGGTGCGGGATCTTTGAACTCCCCCCGATCACGCGCGTTGTCACCAACGACGCATTCCCCACAGGTTATGGCGCGGCGCTTCGTACTTAAGGCTGATCCCTCGACACACGCCCAGCTCAGCATCCCCTATGCGGCGGAGCTGAACGAGCAGCAGTACGCGGCGGCGACGGCGTCCGGGGGGCCGGTGCTCGTGGTTGCCGGCGCCGGCACGGGGAAGACACGCACCCTGGTCTATCGCGTGGCGTATCTCGTGGAGACCGGCACCCTGCCCGAGCATATCGTACTGCTCACCTTTACGCGGCGAGCCGCCCGCGAGATGCTTGCGCGGGCGAGCGCGCTGCTGGATGGTCGGTGTAACCGGGTCCGCGGCGGAACGTTTCATGCCTTCTGCCTCACCCTGCTCCGCGAATACGCCGGCGCGGTCGGCTTCTCCACCCGCTTCAATATCCTCGACGCCTCCGACGATGCGGATGTGATCGACGTGTTGCGCACCGCGCGCGGCCTCCACAAGTCCAGCGTCCGATTCCCGCGAAAGAAGACGCTGCAGGCGCTCTTCTCCACGATGACCAACCGCGAGCTCGACCTGGACGACCTGCTCGCCACGAGCTACCCGCAATTCCTCGATCACCTCGAAGCGCTCTACCAGCTCCACGAAGACTATGTCGGCTACAAGCGCGAACATGGCCTGATGAATTACGACGACCTGCTCTATTATGCCGAAGTGCTCCTGGGGCAGGATGCCGATGTACGCCGGCGCGTATCGGCGGGGTGCCGGCATATCCTGGTCGACGAATACCAGGACACGAATCGCCTGCAGGCTACCCTCGTCCAACACCTCGCGTCCGTACACGGCAACGTGATGGCCGTCGGCGACGACGCCCAGAGCATCTACCGGTTTCGCGGCGCCGACGCGGGCAACATCTTCGCCTTTCCCGAGCGCTTCCAGGGGACGAAGCTGCTCAAGCTCGAACAAAATTACCGCTCCACCCAGTCGATCCTCGACCTGGCGAACTATGTTATCGGGAAGGCGCAGCGCAAATACGACAAACGGCTCTTCACCCGGCGGGATGGCGGCGACCTGCCGGGCCTCGTCGCGGCGCCGGACGACCGGTTCGAGAGCCGTTTTGTCTGTCAGATGCTGCTCGAACTCCGCGAGGAGGGCGTGCCGCTCAACCGGATGGCCGTCCTCTTCCGCAGCAGTTTCAACTCCTACGACCTGGAAGTCGAACTGAACCGCCGGGGCATTCCCTATGTCAAATACGGCGGCATGAAGCTCAGCGAGGCCGCACACGTAAAGGATGTGCTCGCCTACCTGCGCGTGCTGGAAAACCCCAAAGACGCCGTGGCCTGGCACCGCATGCTCCAGCTGCTCGAAGGCGTGGGCCCCAAGACGGCGCGCGATCTGGCCGTCTGGGTTACGGAAGATCGGCCGGAGCCTTTCATGCTGGAAGAGCGGCCTTTTTCGCCGCGGTATGCGGAAAAGCTGCAGGAGCTGTTCCAGCTGTTGCGCGCGCTCCACCAGGCCCCGCCGACCCTCTCTGAACAGATCGAGCGCATCCTCCTGCATTACGAACCGCTCCTCAAAAAAGCCTATTACGAGGACTACCCGAAACGCCAGCAGGACCTCGAGCATGTCGCCGCCCTGACGCAGAATTTCAGCGATCGCGCGACCTTCCTTTCCTCGCTCGCCCTGGATCCCATCGAACTGACCGCGCTCGACACCGACCCGGTCGACGACGACGAGGCGCCCCTCATCCTCTCCACGATCCACTCGGCGAAAGGGCTGGAATTCGATACGGTATTTTTATTGCACGCGCTCGATGGCATCCTGCCGTCCGGCTATGCCCTGAAGGACGTCGAATCGTTGGACGAAGAACTGCGTCTGATGTATGTAGCGATAACCCGGGCCGAGCAGCGGCTCTTTATCTCGTACCCTGTCTTGCAACACCGCCGGCATGTGGGCGAGATTCTAACCAATCCAAGCCGTTTCGTAGAGGACGTGCCGGAATCCGTGCTCGAACCCTGGTCGCTCCTCGACGAAGGCGCCCCGCCCCCCGACGCTGAACCTGACGACACGGCCCTGCTGCCTTTTTGACCGCACCGCGCCATGAGCCATTCGGACCCACACGACCGTCTGACGATGGGAAAACCGACTTCCTTTGCCGGGGTGACGGTGGAAGAAGTTTCCATGGATCGCCTCGATGTCATCCGCGCCCTGAATACGGCCATCTTCCAGGAAGAACGCATCATCAATACGTTCGACCGCGACGATCTGCTAATGCTGCTCGCCACGTACGAAGGGCTGCCGGTGGGTTTCAAGATCGGATACAAATACGGGCGGGATACCTTCTACAGCGCCAAGGGGGGCGTGCTGCCGGCCTTCCGCCGGCAGGGTGTGGCCCGCATCCTCCTCTACGACATGCTCGATCGGGTGCGGACCATGGGGTACGCCCGCTTCATCTACGATACCTTTCCGAACAAGCACCCGGGCATGACGGTACTGGGCCTGGCGGAAGGATTCCGGGTGATCCGCGCCGATTACAACCCTGTTTATCGCGATTACCGACTCCAGCTGGAGAAGGAGCTCTGATCGTTACGCAACATCACACCCCGTCAGGGCGTATCCCGAACGGTTTTTATCCTCGTTTCGATCGCGGCGATCGCCATCCCAACCTCTTCGTTCCGTGTACATTTTCCAGGAAATCTTCGAGGGACTGCGTATTGCGCTGGGCGCCATCAGCACGAACAAGCTGCGTTCGATCCTGACCACGCTCGGCATCGTCATCGGCATCACCTCCGTCACCGCGATGGCGACCGTCATCAACGGGCTCGAGCAGAACTTCGAGTCGCAGCTCTCGGAACTCGGGGCGGACGTGCTCTACATCGAGAAATGGCCCTGGGCTTCGGGGCCCGGTTTCAAGTGGTGGAACTACATCAACCGGCCGGATATCAGGGCCGAACTGGCCGACGTGATCCAGGAGCGCTCGCGCTACGCCGTGGCGGCGGTGCCGGTGGTCAATACGAGCCGCGCGGTTCGCTTCGGCAGCAAGACGCTCTCCGGCGTCGGCATCGAAGGGTCGAGCGCGCGCTATCCGGAGGTCTTCACGGTCGATCTGCAGGCCGGCCGCTTTTTTAGCGATGTCGAGGAGCGCGGGGCCCGAAGCGTCTGCGTGATCGGATCGAAGATCGCGAGCGAGCTGTTTCCGATCGAGGAGCCGGTCGGCAAATTTGTGCGCATCTCCGGCATCCGGTTTCAGGTGATCGGCGTCCTGGCGCAGAAGGGATCCGACGCCGAGGGGCAGGGCGGAAGCGACATGGTGGTGAAGATTCCCATCTCCGCCTTCAAGAATCACTTCGGCATCAGCGAACGGAGTGTGTCGGTGCGCGTCAAGGTCGCCAATTCGGATCTGATCGACCCGGCGCGCGACGAGCTGACCGGCATCGTCCGTGCGGCGCGCAAGCAGGATGCGCGCGAGGAAAACAATTTCGAGATCAACGAGCAGAAGAGCCTCCGCGAGCAGATGGCGCCGGTCAAGCTGACCATCTATGTGATCGGGATCTTTCTGACGGCGCTGGCGCTGCTGGTCGGCGGCATCGGTGTCATGAACATCATGTTCGTTTCGGTGAAGGAGCGCACCCGCGAGATCGGCATCCGAAAGGCGATCGGCGCGCGCCGGCGCACCATCCTTACCCAGTTTCTCATCGAGGCCGTCGTCATCTGCCTCCTCGGAGGCGCCCTCGGCGTCATGCTCGCCCTGATCGCCACCGCCGTGATCAACGCCTTCATCACCGCCATCCTCCCGATCAGCACGGTCGTGATGGCGTTTGTGATCTGCGTGCTCGTCGGGGTGATTTTTGGCCTGGCGCCGGCGTGGAGCGCCGCGAAAGCGGAACCCATCGAGGCGCTGCGGTATGAGTGAGTCGCTGGTTCAAGGTTCCAGGCTGCAGGTTCAAGGCGCGGGCCCTGAATCCGAAGCCCGGGGCCCTTGGACGTTGAACCTTAATCTTTGAACCGCAAAAAATGGGATTCGGCGAAGCGTTTCGCATGGCGATGGGCGCCCTCCGGGCGAACAAGATGCGGTCGTTCCTGACGCTGTTGGGGATGATCATCGGGGTGTTCGCCATCATCGTGTCCGTCACGGCGGTCGAGGTGATCGATGTGTATTTCAAGGACTCGATGCAATTTCTCGGGTCCTCTACCTTCAATATCACCCGCTATCCGCAGATCCGCGTGGACGGCGGCCGGCGCGACGAGCGCAATCGCCCCAACCTGACCTACGAGCAGATCGATCGGCTCTCCGACGTGATGGAGCTGCCGGTCAGCGTCAGCATCCTGGAGGATTTTCATTTCGGAGCCGTCCGGTACGAGAACCGCGAAACGGAGCCCAACCTGGTGCTGCTCGGGAGCGATCAGAATTTCCTGGGCAACTTCAGCTATGAACTGGAATCCGGTCGTTTTCTGACGGATCAGGACGTGCAATATGCCCGCTCCGTCATCGTGATCGGCAAGCCGCTCGCCGAAGAGCTCTTTCCCAGCGAGTCGCCGCTGGGAAAATCGATCCGCATGGACGGGCATCGGTATGAAGTGATCGGGGTCATGGCGGAGAAGGGCAGCTTCCTCGGCTTCAACCAGGACAATCGGCTCATCGCCCCGATCACGCGGCTCTTTACGCTCTATGGAAGCACCGATCGCAACATCGGCAGCGTCAGCCTGCGCGTCCACGACCCGATGATGCTGGGGGCTGCGATGGAGGAAGCGATCGGGCGCATGCGCGTCATCCGCAAGGTGCCTCCGGGCGAGGAAAATAACTTCGAGATTGCCACCAACGACACCTTCCAGAGCTTTTTCGACGCCTTCACGGGCGTCCTCCGGATGGGCGGCGCCGGCATCGGATTGATCTCCCTGCTCGCCGCCGGCATCGGCATCATGAACATCATGCTCGTGTCGGTCACCGAGCGCACCCGCGAGATCGGCATCCGCAAATCGATCGGCGCCCGGCGCAAGGACATCATGCGCCAGTTTCTGCTGGAAGCCTTCTTCCTGTGCCAGATCGGCGGCCTGATCGGGATTCTGCTCGGCGCCATGGTCGGCAACGGCGTAGCCCTGTATTTCGATATCCGGGCGGTCTTTCCGTGGACCTGGGCGATCATCGGGATCGTCATGGTCACGTTCATTTCTCTTGTCTTCGGCGGCTTTCCCGCGCTCAAGGCGGCGCGTCTGGATCCGATCGAATCGCTGCGCTACGAGTAGCGCATTGGCCTCTCAACGACCTAACCGATCTTACGCACCATAGCCTCAGGTCTTCCGATGCCGGATACAGGGATGCAGGGTCGCCGATCAAACACTCGGTTTTTCGGTAACCATCGCGCATCGTGTATCCATAGCTCGCCTCGCTACCGGGCGTAACGTCACTATATAACCATGGATCATTCGCAGCAAGATGCGGCCAAGCGCGCCGTCGGCGAGGCCGCCGCGCGCCTCGTGCAGGATGGCATGCGCCTCGGACTGGGTACGGGATCGACGACGGCGTATGCCATCGAGGCGATTGGCCGGCGCGTGCGTGAAGAAGGACTGGCGGTCGTCGGCGTGCCCACATCCTTTGCGGCAGAGCAACGCGCCCGCTCCTTCGGCATCCCGCTGGCGACGCTCGACGACCTGGATGCCCTCGACCTGGCCCTCGACGGCGCCGATGAGGTCGATCCCGGCTTCAACATGATCAAGGGCGGCGGGGCGGCGCACACCCGGGAAAAGATCGTAGCCGGCCAGGCGCTGCGCTTCGTGGCGCTGGTCGACGATTCCAAGCTGGTCGATCGTCTCGGCGCCACGCGGGCCGTGCCCGTCGAAGTGCTGCCGATGGCCCTCACGCCGGTGAGTCGCGCGTTGAAGCGGCTCGGCGCCGAGCCGGTACTCCGGATGGCCGTCCGCAAGGATGGCCCTGTCGTAACCGATCAGGGGATGTGGATCGTGGATGCCCGGTTTCCCCCCATCGAAGACCCCGCAGCCCTCGCCGTCGAACTCCAGGCCATCCCCGGCGTGCTGGAGCACGGACTGTTTATCGGCATGGCGGACGAAGTGCTGGTCGCCACCGCCGACGGATCGGTGCGGTCCATCAGCCCGAATACATAAAAAAAGCCCCCTCCGGCAAGCCGGAGAGGGCGGTAATTCGGTCGATCAGGCCCCAGGCGTTATTTCAGCTTGAAGGTGATCGGCAGCGACATCTTTACAGGCACCGCCTTGCCGCGCTGACGGCCCGGCTTGAACTTGGCCTGGCTCACGGCGCGAACGGCTTCTTCGTCGCAGCCGGCGCCGATGCCGCGCACGACAACCGGATCGAGGACTTCGCCGTTGACGCCTACGACGAACTGGACGAACACACGCCCTTCCACGCCGGCTTTCTTGGCGATTTCAGGATAGCGAATCTTGCTCTGGATCGATCCGAGACCGCCGATCAACTCCGGCATGTCTTCCACGATCATGAAGATTTCCGCTTCCTCTTCTTCCTCTTCCTCGGCGGCCGGAGGCGGCGGCGGGAGGTTCACGATTTCTTCGTCGAGCTCGAGCGATACGTCAAGGTCCAGGTCCTCGTCGTCGAGGATTTCGTCGTCCGGGACTTCGACAGGGACCGGCGGCTTCGGCGGCGGTGGCGGCTTTTCGACCTGCTTGGTCTGCTGGATCTCTTCCATCTGGACGATTTCCTGCTGGACTTCGACCACCTGGAAGCTGGTTTCAGGCGCAAAATCGAGCTTGAACGCCGCGATCAGCAGCCCGAGCGCAGCCACGAGACCTACCTGTACAAACAGGTGGTACTGGCCGCGCAGGTTTGCTTTGTCGGTTTTTCTTAAAGGCATGGGCGCACGTCAACACTAAAATGAAGGGAATGCCCGTTCTGGCGGGCCCTTAAGATAGTGAAGGGATTGTCGGAAGATCAATGCCGGGGCACGGCTTTCCTGATTTCCCTGTCGTGTATCTGTCTTTATGGACCAACGGCGCGGCCGAAAGTTGCTCGCGGCGTTACGCGGCTTGCCGGCGCTCCTGCCATCGAAACAGGCCGGCGGCGGTGCTCAGGCCGAGGATGTTCGCCAGCGCGTCGAAGACGTCGGGCGTGCGGTCCCACGGCAGAAGGCCCTGATAGATCTCGGTGCCGATCGCATACAGCACGCCCAGGCCGATGACGATCGGGAAACGGAAACGGTAGGTGCGCGGCGTGGCGCTCAGCCATAACCATCCGAAACCCAGAAACAGCGAAAAATGGACGATCTTGTCCGGGCGAAGCAGGTCGAAATCGATTTTTGGAATGTCGTTGCCGGGAATGGAGCAGGCCAGCAGGATGCCCAGGGTCCAGCCGATCGCGAGAAGACGAGCGCGGTTCATGAATCGAGAGAAAAACGGGTACGAAAGAGGTAAGGTAGCTGATCGACCAGGTCGCTGGCCATCATGGCGCGGGGGTTGACCGATTCGGCATGACGGTCGGCAGCGGCTCCGCCGAGGTGAAGTGCGCACAGGGCGGCGTGGAGGGGCGAGAGGCCTTGCGCAAGGAAGCCTGTGCATAGACCGGCCAGAACGTCGCCAGTTCCAGCCGTCGCCAGCAGGGGATTGCCGGTGCCGTTGATGTACACGCTGCCGTCCGGCGCGCCCACCACGCTGGGCATGCCTTTCAGGATGAGGACGCTCTGCCAGCGCTGCGCATAGGCGCTCGCGAGCGCGATCCGATCGCTGAAATCGACGTCGCGGCCGGCCAGCCGCCTGAATTCTCCCTGGTGCGGCGTCAGGATCCATCGGCCGGCGGAGAGGGCCGCGATCTCGGGCTCCATCTCGGCCAGCGCGAAGAGGCCGTCGGCGTCGATCACCGCCGGCAGCGCGATGTCGCGCAGCAGCGCCTTCACGAACGCGCGGGTGCCCGGGTGCCGGCCAAGGCCGGGGCCTACGAGGATGGCCCGCGCCTTTTCCAGCGGGCCGGCCAGCGCCTCGATGGCCGCGTCGCTCTCGATGCCGTCTGCGTTGGCGGGGAGCGGTGCCGTCATGATATCGGTGAGCTTGACAGCCAGCACGGCCTGCGCCCTGGCCGGCGATGCGCAGATCACCGCGCCGGCCCCGGACCGCGCCGCGGCCAGCGACGCCATCGCGGCGGCGCCGGTGAATCCGACCGATCCGGCGACGACCAGCGCCGTCCCCACGCTATACTTGTAGGCGTTGCGCGCCCGCGTCGGCAGCAGGGCGCGAACGGCGGCGTCGGTCGTCAGCCGCGCGCACCCCGGTTCGCCGGCCGCCCGGGCCAGGATGTGCGGCGGGATGCCGATGTCGACGGTTTGGATCCAGCCGGCGGCGTCGGGGCCGTCGCCGAGCAGGAGTCCGGCCTTCAACGCTCCCATCGTCACCGTCCCGTTCGCACGCACCGGGCTCCCCTGGGCCGCTCCGGTATCGCTGTTCAGGCCGGAGGGGATGTCGAGCGCGACTACGGTCCGCCCCGTGGCGTTGATCCAGTCGGCGATCCGTTGATAGGGTTCGCTCAGGGCGCGGGTCAGCCCCGTGCCGAGCAGGGCGTCGACGATCAGGTCGACGGCTCCGTAGGCGGCCAGCGCGTCGGGCGCGGTGAGATCGAACAGCGTCATCCGCTCCGGGTCGGCGGCGACCAGCTGCTCGAGCAGGCGCAGATTCAAGCCGGCGTCCGGCGGGAGGTGGTCGGCGCCGGCCATCGATCCAACCGCGACCTGCGCGCCGCGCGCATGCAGGACGCGCGCCACGACGTATCCATCCCCCCCGTTATTCCCCTTGCCGCACAGGCACAGCACCCTGCGCCCCGGCATGGCGCCCCACCGCGCCTCGATCTCGCGCGCCGCCTCGCGGCCGGCCGTCTCCATCAGGGTGAACCCGGGAATCCCGAAGGTCTCGATGGTCTCACGATCGGCGCTCCGCATGGCGGCGGAAGTCAGGATGGGTGACATGGGGGCTGGAGGCTGGGTGCGGGGGGGGGGGATGTGGGATGCAGGATACGGGATGCAGGATGCCGGATGCAGGATACGGGATGCAGGATACGGGATGCAGGATGTGGTGCTTAAGATACGGATGATTCGGACGCAAGGGCATCCGCAATCTTGCCCGCATCTCGCCTTATCGAATCCGCAGGGTGTCGCCGAGTTCGGTTTCCCAGCGGGCGCGGACGGTGAGGCTGTCGGTGCTCCAGTGGAGGGGCTCGGCGAAGGAGAATGGGCTGATGGCTCCTCCGTCCCAGATCATGTTGCCGTTTCGGTCCAGGAACGTGCGGAACCGGTAGCGGGTCTGCGCCGGCAGGTTGGAAAACAAAAAGCGCCCCTCCGCGTCGGCGGCGACGGGGGGAATAGGCTGCGGCGGTGTCTGGTACGGCATCAACGCGATGACGGGGGTTCCGGTCAGGCCCGAGTCGGCCTGCACCACGCCGCTCAGTTCGCCCAGCTCGCTCGGCGAGAGGAAGCTGTAGGCATGGGTCAACACGGTATCCGGCCGGCCGACTTCGGAGCCCGCGATACGCAGCGTGAACGGCGTGCCCGGCGGGATGGGCGGTTCGGGGGTGAGGGCGTAGGTCACGCCGTCTCGCGTGCCTGCGGTAAACGGGTAGGCGACGCCGGCGGAGTCCACAAGCGAGGCGATCCGCTGCACGGCGTCGGCGGATGCGGCCACGCTGAGCCGCATGCCGGGCCATTGCCCGGGAAAGAGGACCTGCGGGCCGGCGCCCTGCGCCGTGGTCGCCGGCGTGAAGGCAACAAAACGCACCTGCACCGTATCCGGCGCGGCCGACGGCGAAAAGCTCACCTCGGCGGGGCTGACGGCATTCAGGCTGGAATCCGCCAGGCCCCCCGGCACGATGAGGTGCCGTGACGCGAAGAGCGGAGCGGTCACCACGAAGACCTGCCTGGGGTCTTCCTGCTGCAGATACACGGCTTCGACCGGGATTTGCTGCTGGCTCACCGAGTCGCGGACGGTCCAAAGCGCCGGATTGGTGTCCGTAAACAGCACCGATTCCGAAAACCGCAGCGTGAGGCGCCGGCTGGAAAGCGCGCGGACGCGCTGGAGCGTCGGCGGGATGGTGTCCAACTGCGTCAGCAGCCAGGGGCGTTCCGCGGGGACGCTGACCGTGTCGGCCCGGATGAGGCTGTCCGGCGGGACTCCGAACGGCTCGACGCCGTCGGGGCGGAAATTGCGGTTGAGGTCACGCAGCGCGACGACGAAATACGGCTGTTCGCTCAGAAAATCGAAGGCGAAACGCCCGGTGTCGTCGGTCTGGGTCCGGTACGCCGGCCGATCGGGAAGCGGCGCCGGGATGAGCGAATCTGGCGCGGCATAGGCGAAGATGTCGACGGTACCCACCGGCGTGCCGTCCTCGGCATCGAGCACGCGGCCCTCGATCTTGCCCCGGTTGATGACGGGGCCGGTGGCGAAGGCCAGCGTGATCGGCTGCTTGAGGGCGACGCGATTCATGTCGCGCAGCTTGGTATCGATCGTGACGATATACGTCGTATTCTCGGCCAGCGGCTCGGGAAATTCGATGGTCACTGCCTTTTTGCGCCACCGGTACACGGGGGGGCGGGGAAACTCCGGGGTGATCGAGATGGCCTGTGCGAACGAGGCCTGGTCGACGTATTCGGAGAAGACGATATGCATCGACGTCGCATCGACGTTGACGCTTTGCGCGGCGGGTGTGGATGCCGCGACGGCGGCCGGCGTCTGGTCGGTCGGGCCGCCGGTGGGCGATACCGGGATGGCGCACGAGGCGAGGCCGGCGAGCGCGAGGGCAAGTGAAAAGAAAGACCCGGTGCGCATGCTTCAGCTGTCCTCGGCGCGCTCGCTGCGCAGGGTGAAGAAAAGATAGGCGCCCAGGATCGCGGCGCCGGCGGCGATCGTGGGTTCGAGGAATCGGCCCACCCAGCGCGTCTCGACGGGAGGCGACTGGGTATCGGGATAGGCGTCCGTGGCCAGTACGGGGGCCTCCGAGCGCCGGATGGTGTCGGAATACGTGTCTTCGCACGCGATCGTGTCGATCACCCGCCGGTCCGGCGCGACGACGGTAGCCTCCAGGCCCAGCGTCACCGTCCGCGCCAGCCGCCGGCGTCGCGCGCGGACGAGCGATACGCCGGCTTTTACGATGTGCACCCGGATGACGGGGGCGCTGCCGAGGGAGTCGGCCTGGTAGACCGTGTGGCCGGCGTTCAGGCCCGCGCCGCTGAGGCCGTCGACGAGAAACGGCATCCGGTCGATCTCGGCCAGACCGTATGCGCCGAGGCTGTCGGTCACCGAAGCGAGGCAGGCTGCGGCGATGGATTCGTAGGCCTCGGCGTGCGTGGGCTGGCCGACCGCGAGGGGCGCCCAGCCTAAGCAGATACAGCAAAAAAGCGCGACGCGCATGGGCACAGGGTTCCGATGGCCGAATCGACAGGATGACCTCTTAAAAGCGCGAGTCGCCCGCTTTGTTTTCCGGGTCTCGAGCGGGCCGGGAAATCCCTGCCTGGACGGCGCGCACAAAAAAAGGGCGGGACGGCATCGCGCTGGATACCGTCCCGCCCGCGTGCCTTGATCGGGCGAGCGCCTAGGCGTAGATGCCGCGAAGCCGCAGCGCCTTGGCCACCTTGTCGACGGCCAGCACGTAGGCACCGATGCGCAGCGAGACATTGTATTGCTGCGCGGCGTCGTACACCGTGTCGAAGGCGGTCCGCATCATGCGGTCGAGCCGGCGATTCACGCGGTCGAGCGTCCAGAAATAGCCGTGGCGGTCCTGCACCCACTCGAAATACGACACCGTGACGCCGCCGGCGTTCGCCAGGATGTCCGGGATGACGAGGACGCCGTTGCTGTTGAGGATGTCATCCGCGGCGGGTAGTGTCGGGCCGTTTGCGCCTTCCGAGATGATCTTGGCCTTGATGCGGCCGGCGTTGTCGACGGTGATCTGGTCTTCCTTGGCGGCCGGCACCAGCACGTCGACGCCCAGCGTGAGGAGCTCGTCGTTCGAGATGGGCTCGGCGCCGTTGAAGCCTTCCAGCGAGTTCTTGTTGGCTCGGGAGTATTCGATCATCGCCGGAATATCCAGCCCGTTCGGGTTGTAGTAGCCCCCGGACACGTCGCTGACGGCCAGAATCTTGCATCCCTGCTCGCGGAGCAGTTTGGCGGCGATGGAGCCCACGTTGCCGAAGCCCTGGACGGCCACGGTGCACTCCGACGGCCGCAGGTTGATGCGCTCCATCGCGGCGAGCGTGACGGTCATGACGCCGCGGCCGGTGGCTTCGATGCGCCCGAGCGATCCGCCCAGCGCGATCGGTTTGCCCGTTACGACGGCGTTATCCGTGCGGCGCACGTGCATGGCGTAGGTGTCGAGTATCCACGCCATAATCTGCTCGTTCGTATTCATGTCCGGCGCCGGGATGTCGCGCTCCGGCCCGAAGACATCGATCATGCTCGCGGTATACCGGCGGGTGAGCCGCTCGAGTTCGCCGGGGCTCATTTCGCGAGGGTTGCAGATCACCCCGCCCTTGGCGCCCCCGAACGGGACGTTGACCACGGCGCATTTCCAGGTCATCCAGGCGGCCAGCGCCTTGACCTCCTCCAGGTTCAGGTCCGGCGCGTACCGGATCCCGCCCTTGCTCGGCCCGAGGATCTCGTTGTGGATGACGCGATAGCCCTCGAACACCTTCAACTGCCCGTTGTCCATGATGACCGGGTTGGAGGTGATGTGGATGCGCGTGGGCGTGCAGAGATAGTCGTAGAACCCGTCCTGAAGATTGAGAATTTCGGCGGCGATGTCGAAGCGCTTCTTCATCGCCTCGAACGGATTCTCGTGGTCGCGAATCGGGGCCGGTTCTTTATAATTGGAATTAGCGTAAACCGCTTTCTTGTTCGACATATTCAGGTGCCAGAGGCCTATCGTTGAAAAAGGCCCGCGCGCAGGCCACATGCTGGAAGCGCTTCCTGTCGCCGGCCGGACATGCCTGTGGCATGATTCGGAGCAGGTTGGCCAGGGAAAAACCAGGATGCGGACGTTCCGTCCGTAGACAGAACTTCCTCTGAGAGCGCACGTGCGAGCGGGAAGGGAGCCGGGTATTCAGCCATACAATCGCAGATACAGGATATACCGCCCATAGTATCGGCGGAGGGTGTATCTTTGAAAAAGGCTGAGCAGCTATTCGAGTAAAAGAACGTCACAAAGGATCAAACCCTCGTCGCTCATAACGCCCTGAGTCGTCATTGGATCGGCCTCGATAAGAAAAAAATTATGGAGCATTCGCTGCGTCTTTCGGATCGCCGGCGCAAGGAGTTGGCGACCTTGCTGCGCAAGAAAGGCCGCGATACCTGGCGGCAGGCGCTGGTGGAAGGGTGGCGCGGCGTCGAGTCGGTGCTCGATGCGGGGGTGCCGGTGCTGGACCTGGTGGCGTCCGACCGCGCGGCGAACGACCCGAGGCTGCCGGCCCTCGCGCGCCGCGCCGGCGCGCCGGTCGTCTTTGCCGCCGAACATGTCTTCGACAAGCTTTCCGACGTGCAGACGGCCCAGGGCATTCTCGCCGTGGTGCCAACGCGCTATCTCCCCTTCGAGGCGCTGGTGGAGAAACGCCGGCTGTTGGTGCTGGACGGCGTGCAGGACCCGGGAAATGTCGGCACCCTGATCCGTACCGCGGGCTGGTTCGGCCTCGACGCCATCGTGACGGGGCCGGGCACGGCCGACCCGTACCATCCGAAAGTCATGCGCGCCACCATGGGGGGGTTGTGGGACGTGGATCTGGCCGATGCCGGCGACCTCGGGGCGTTGCTGGCCTCGCTCGCCGCGGCGGGCTTCGACCTCGTGGGCGCCGATCTCGGAGGGCAAGCGATCCCGACCTGGGCGCCGGCGGAACGCACGGCGCTGGTGCTGGGCAGCGAGGCGCACGGTTTGTCGGACGCGGCGCGGAGGGCGCTCAGCCGCCGCGTCGTCATCGCCGGGGCCGAGGGGCGGCGGGGGGCCGAATCCCTCAACGTGGCGGTCGCTGGCGGCATCCTCATGCATCACTGGCTCGGAACGGGCTGATCGCGGCCCGGCTCAGACGTCCCGCGCCACCCAGAGCCACAACCCGGCGAGCGCCATCAGGGCGTCGCGCATTTTCTCGAGCGCGCGTTTCACCTGCATTTTGATGGCGGCTTCCGTCGTATCCACGATCCGGGCGATTTCTTCGTAGCGGTAGCCGTATTCCTTGAGTTCGATGATGCGCCGGGCCTTGGGGGAGAGGCTGGCCAGGGCGCGTTCGATGTCGATGCTCGACCCGTCGGGCGCCGGCGCGTCCACGTCGTGCGGCGTCTCTTCCGGATCGAACAGGTTTTCGCGGGTATGGTACCGCCCGCGGTACAGATCCTGGAGTTCGAACAGCGCGGCCTTCATGGCGAAGGCCTTCAGGCTGCCGGCCTCCTTGAGGTCCTTGAGCCCGTGATGGACGCGCAGGAGCGTATTCTGCACGAGGTCGTCGATTTCCGTCTTCTGGCCGATGCGCTTGACGAAGAAGCCGCGTAACACGGGTTCCAGGTCTCTCAGAATCTGCTGTAGCGCCTTCTGATCGCCCTTTCGCGCGTGCTCAACGAGGTTGGTATCGAACGTCTTCGATGGTGGCATCCCCGAAGATACAGCGCTGCGCGCAACGGCGCGCAACGAGCCGGCAACGAATCACCGATTCTCCATCGACCGCCGGCCGGCGCGTTCGCCCGGCAGGGCCATCGCATGCTCGCCGTGGCCGCGAGAAGCGTATGGGAGTTTGGGTGCATGGGGGCATTTTTTTGCCGCAAAATCTCCCATACCCCCAGACTCCCATACCGGGAGATGCTCACGTTTGAAGAGCATGCGATTGCCCTGGTTCGCCCGGCTCCGGGGTTTCTTGTCTGCCCCGCCTACGGTATACTGCCTTCCCCGCCACAGGCGCGCCGCCAGGGCGTCCCGCTTCCCGCCTCATCGAGCCGTACGGCCCGTCCGATCGTGCAAAAGACCCCATACGATGTTGTTTTTGCCCTCACGGGCGAAGTGAAGCGTAACTCGCGGGCCTTGAAGCAACTTCGGCTTCTGGAGCGGCTCGGCTGCAGGGTGATCGTCGTGGATCTGGACGATCCGGCCGGCTCGGGCACCGGCGTGGCCGGTGCGGATCTCCTCTCGCTCGGCCGGCCCGCGGGCAGCGGCCCGCGTTTTTTCTGGGAGGTTCACCGGCGTTTCGCCCGCGCGCTCCGGTCGCTCGATGCCCGGATCTATCACGCGAGCGACCTCTACGTCCTGCCGGCCGTGGGGCGGGCGGCCCGGCGGAGGGGCAAGGGGTTCGTCTACGATGCGCGCGAGCTGTATGCCTTCGTCGCCTCGACGGCGGGGCGGCCGTGGGTGACGACGTTCTGGCATCTGTACGAGGGCTTGTTCATCCGCAAGGCGGACGCCGTCTTCACCGTGAGCGACAGCATCGCGGAGCGTCTGGCCATGATGTACGGCATCGAGAAGCCGCCCGCCCTGTACAATGTACCCGAATGGCAGGAGGTGCCCCGAACCGACCGTCTGCGGGAGGCACTGGGATTGCCGGAGGGCCGGCCGATCATCCTTCACCAGGGCCATCTGCAGCGGAGCCGCGGCGGCGAGAAGCTGGTGGAGGCCATGCGCCGGGTGCGTGGAGCGGACCTGGTATTCCTCGGCGGCGGGGCGTTGCGGCCGGCCATCGAACGGCAGGCGCAGGGCGCGGGCATCGAGCGGATTCATTTTCTGGATGCCGTCCCCCCGGCCGAACTGCTCGCATTTACGGCTTCGGCGGACATCGGGGTGACGCTGCTCGAGGACTCGTGCCTCAACCACCGGTTCGCGCTGCCGAACAAACTGTTCGAATACCTGATGGCCGGCCTGCCGGTCGTGGGGTCCGATTTGCCCGAGATACGCCGCGTGGTCGCCGAAAACGAGGTGGGCGAACTCGTCGATGCGAGCGATCCCGCGTCCATCGCCGCCGGCCTCCAGCGGCTGGTCGACGATCCGGAGAGGCGGTCGCGCTGCGCTGCGCGGGCGAGGCCGGCGTGTGAAACTTTTCGTTGGGAGAAGGCATCTGAACGCTACACTGCCACGTACCAGCGCCTGCTCGCGCTTTACCCGTCATGATTCGTTTTTTTGCACTCGCTCTGTTCTCCGTTGTTTGGCTTCCCGCCAGTTGTCAGGAAGAGGAGGTCGCCGAACAGATCGCTCTGGAGCAGGTCGGGGACATTCCACCGGTCACCTGGATCGAATTCCAGGATGCCCTCATCGCGGCGGACACCCTGGGCAAGGCCCTCCTCGTGGATGTGTACGCGACCTGGTGCCCCTGGTGCGCCAAAATGCAGGATTCGGTGTACACCCAGGATCGCATCCGCTCCTACGTCGCCGAGCATTTCGTGACCGCCCGCCTGAATGTGGAGAAGGAGGACGATCAGATCAACTTCAAGGGCTATACCCTCAATTCCGCCGAACTGGCGTCGGGTTTTGGCGCCGAAGCCACGCCCACGACCGTTTTTCTGACCTCGACGGGCGACTACATCACCCGGCTGCCCGGCTACCTGGACGCGGACGGGTTCATGCACGTGCTCCGCTACATCGGCACCGAGGCGTACAAGCACAAATCCTTTCAGGACTTCGTCGACGAAGAAGCCGGCTGATCGACGGCCCGGCTGATCGACGGCAGGGCCTCCGTTATCCCGCCGCCGGCAGCGGCGCGCCATCGGCCAGCATGCCGTACTGGTCGGCTCTGCGGTGCCTGAAGAACAGCTTCCGCGCCGGCGCCTCCTCACATCGGGCCAGATCGATCTCCGCGTAGACGATTGCCTCGCGATCAGCCGGCCCCTGGACGACCAGCTGACCAAACGGGTCGGTCACGAAGGATTCCCCGCCGAAGTGGAGGACGTCCTCTCGCCCCACCCGGTTCGCCAGCGCCATGTAAAAGCCGTTCTGGAACGAGGCGACCCGCAGTTCCGCCTCATACAGCCCGTCGGGCCATTCCCCAACCGTGCCCGCCTGCGGCACGACGACCAGGTCGGCGCCGGCGAGGGCGAGCGCGCGCAGGTATTCGGGGTAGTGGCGGTCGTAGCAAATGGCCACGCCGATGCGCCCCGCCGCCGTCTCGTACACCGGGATGCCAGTGTCGCCGGGCGTGTAATACCCCTGCTCGTGAAAGCCTTCATACTCGGTGATGTGCATCATGCGCGTCCGGCCCAAAAGCGTGCCGTCGGCGTCGATGACGGGCGACGTATCGAACGCGTTGCCTCCATGGCGTTCGTACAGATTGAGGACGACGACGACCCCGAGGCGCGCCGCGGCTTCCTGGAACGCGCGGGTGGTGGGTCCCGGGATCGGCTCGGCCAGGTCGATGGAGTCCGGTGTGGCGCGATGCTGCGGATAAAAGGGGGTGAAGGCCAGTTCGGGGTAGGCCACGAGGCGGGCGCCGGCCCGGGCGGCGGTTTCGAGCGCCTCGAGGCCTCGGGTTACGGATGCCTCGAGATTCGACGTCGGCTGGTACTGGACGAGCGCTATTTTCATCGTGATGATCGGGTTCAGGGTGTGCGAACGTGAACGAAACGGGCCCGGCCGGCCAGGTCGTCGAGCACGCGGATGCGGGTAAAGCCGGCTTCGGCGAAGCATGCCGATACCTGATCCGCGAAGTCGGAGTAGATCTCGACGATGACGGATCCGCCCGGGCGCAGCGCCGGCCTGGCTTTCCCCGCGATGGCCCGATAGAATACGAGGGGATCCTCGCCGGGAAAAAGCGCCAGATGCGGCTCAAATGCGCTGACCTCCGCCTGCAGGCTGTCGCCATCCTCCATCGGGATGTAGGGTGGATTGGAGAGGATCAGGTCGAACGGCGCGCCGGCTCCTTCATCCAGCGTATCTGCCAGGATATCCAGCCGGTGCCAGACGATGGGCGTCTGCGCGACGGCGCCGTTTTCCCGCGCGATGCGGAGGGCCGGCTCGCTGATGTCGCAGGCGAAGACGCGGGCGTCGGGCCGGCGATGTTTGAGGGCGATGGGGATGCACCCGCTCCCGGTGCCGATGTCCAGCACCCGCGGCGCTTCCTTCCCCTCGATATCGGCCAGTCCGTACTCCACGAGCAGCTCGGTCTCATGGCGGGGGATCAGCACGTCCGGCGAGACGGCGATCCGAAGGCCCATGAATTCGGTGTGGCCGAGGATGTGCTGCAGGGGTTCGTGGCCGGCGCGCCGCTCCAGCATGCGGGTCAGCGCCTCGGTTTCGCCGGCGGTGAGGATGCGCTCCGGATAGGCGTAGAGCGAGGCGCGCCCGACCCCCAGCAGTTCACAGAGCATCCATTCGACATTGCGGCGGGCATCCTCGATGTCTTCGCGGGCCAGGAGCCGGATGGCGTCGCCCATAACGTGCTCCAGACGCGAGCGGGCAGGGTCGTACCTCATGGGCTACTTTTTTGCATCCTTGCTAACAGATGGCGCCAATCGGCCGATACGAATCACAGGCAAATCTCTCGCCCCCTCGAACCGGAAGGCCGCTTTGCAATATAAGAGCGATTCACGAAGTTAAGCGATTGCTTGTGGCCGCGACCAGCAGGGATCGCATCGCACCAGACGCGCCCTCTTGCCTGAATGTGTTCCTGGGTATCCTCTCGGATCGCCCGAACAGCTTAAGATTCCAGGTTCAATGCGCTTTGCAAACCTTCTTTGAACCTTAAGCAGGCAACCAGAAACGGCAGACACATTCCATAGAAGGAAGGTGTTTGCACCCGATACATTGCACTCACTCTACACGCTGTATACATGACGACACGAGAAAAGCTCAGCGCAATAGCCGCTAACCTCTGGTGGAGCTGGAATCCCGAAGCCCAGGAATTGTTCGAGTCACTGAACCCGGCGATTTACCTGGCCTCCAACCGCAATCCGGTAGCCGTCCTCCGGTCGCTGGATGACGCGTCGCTGAGCGCACCGGTCGTGGCGGCGCAGGTGGATCGCGTTTATGCCGATTTCCAGGCCTACATGACGGGCACGCCGCGTTACGGCGATGCGCCGCGCGTTTCCTATTTCTGCATGGAGTACGGCCTGCACGAAAGCCTTCCGCTGTATGCCGGCGGCCTGGGCATTCTGGCCGGCGACCATGCGAAGTCGGCGTCCGACCTCGGCATTCCGTTCGTCGCGATCGGCCTTTTTCTGCGAAATGGCTATTTCCGCCAGTACTTCGACCATTCGGGGTGGCAGCAGGAAGAATATCCGGTGATGGATCCCGCCGAGCACCCGGTGACGCTCGTCACGGACGAGCACGGCGATCCGATCACGGTCACCGTCCATCTCGGCACGCTTCCCCTCGAAATCCAGGCGTGGCGCGTCGATGTGGGGCGGACGACGATGTACCTGCTCGATGCCGACTTCCACCGCAACCCGCACGAGTATCGCGGCCTCACCGGCCGGCTCTACCAGAACGGCCGCGCCGTCCGCATCCAGCAGGAGATCGTGCTGGGCATCGGCGGCATCCGGTTGCTTCGCGCGCTCGGCATCGAGACGGATGTGTACCACATGAACGAAGGCCATTGTGCCTTCCTGACCTTCGAACTGTTGCGCGAACGCCTCAGCTCGGGTAACATCCTGTCCGACAACAGCTTTTCGGAGGCCGAAGCGTGGGTGCGGGATCAGTGCGTGTTTACGACGCATACGCCGGTCATGGCCGGCCACGACCGCTTCGATCCGTCCATCTTTATCGAACAGATGGAAGGATTCCGCCAGCAGCTGGGCTTTTCGGAGCACGACCTGCTGAGCTACGGCCGGGTGCATCCGAACGACGTGCACGAACAGTTTACCATGACGGTGCTCGCCCTGAAACTGGCGCGCACCTCGAATGGCGTTTCCGCGCTGCACGGCGAGGTCGCCCGCCGGCAGTGGGCGCATATGTATCCGTCGCTCCCGGTCAGCCAGGTCCCGATCGGGCACGTGACGAACGGCGTCCACCTGCCGACCTGGACGGAACCCAGGGCGCAGGCGTTCCTCACGAAACACCTCGGCGACTGGCGCCCGCACGCGGCCGACCCGACGTTCTGGAAACGCATCGCGGAGATTTCGGATGAAGACCTCTGGGCGCTGCGTACGCAGCTGCGTCACGCGCTCATCGACGAGGTCCATTCCCAGCTCAAGACGCATTCGTATCCGTTCAACAGCCGGCTCGATCCCGAGGCGCTGACGATCGGCTTTGCGCGGCGCTTCGCGCCCTACAAACGCGCCGGTCTGCTCTTCCACGACATCGAGAGCGCCATCGCCCTCTTCGCCCGCGAAGACCGGCCGATCCAGATCCTTTACGCCGGCAAGGCGCATCCGGCCAATGACGAAGGCAAGCAGATCATCCAGCAGCTCTTCGAGGTGGCGAAACACCCCGCGATCTCCGGCAAGGTCATCGTGCTGCAGGATTACAGCATGGCCACCGGCCGGCTGCTGGTATCGGGCTGCGACGTCTGGCTGAACAATCCGCGCCGGCCCTATGAGGCCAGCGGCACCAGCGGGCAGAAGGTTACGGTGCACGGCGGACTCAACCTCTCCATCCTCGATGGTTGGTGGCCGGAAGGCTACAATGGCCAGAACGGTTGGGCGATTGGCAACGAAGCCTCCGCCGATCCGAAAGACCACGCCGTACAGGACCGCGAAGACGTCCGCTTCCTGCACGAGGTCCTCGCCAACGAGGTGATTCCGATGTTCTACAACCGCGACGCAAATGGCTTGCCCCGTCAGTGGATCGAACGGATGCGCCAGGCGATGATCACCCTGCCGGCCGCCTTCAGCGCCCAGCGGATGCTCATCGACTACATCGAGCAGATCTACCGGATGCCGAGCGCGGCGAGGGCGTGAGATGGAGCGCCCTTTGGGCGCGGTCACTGGGCATGAACGACCGGAGGTCGTGTCATGGGCGCCCTATGGGCGCGGTCATTGGTCATTGCGCCCTATGGGCGCGGTCATTGGTCATTGCGCCCTATGGGCGCGGTCATTGGTCATTGCGCCCTATGGGCGCGGTCACTTCTGCGCTATCATTGGTCATCGGGCACTGTGCATGGGGAACCTGCCTGGAGCGACGCGTTCGACCAGTGACCAGTGACCAGTGACCAGTGACCAGTGACCAGTGACCAGTGACCAGTGACCAGTGACCAGTGACCAGTGACCAGTGACCAGTGACCAGTGACCAGTGACCAGTGACCAGTGACCAGTGACCAGTGACCAGTGACCAGTGACCAGGGTTTCAGACCAACCCGCGGCCTTTGGCCCAGGTCTTGAACCCATCGACCAGTTGGTCGAAGGATTCGAGGACATAGAGGATGGGTTGCAGGTGCCACACGTCGTAGTCCTGGACGGTGATGGCGTCGGTGGAAAAGGGGCGCACGTCGACATGGTCCGAAAGGGCGTGCACGACCTCGTCTTTTGACGAGAGGATGCCGGCGCCGAAAATGCGCAGTCCTTCGGCCTGTTTGATGAGGCCGAACTCGACGGTGAACCAGTGGAGCCGCTCCAGCCGGGGGCGATCCGCGCCGCGTGCGTTGAGCGCGGCCTGCCCGAAGAGCTGGTAAAAATCCGCGAACGCCGGCTCTGTCAGCATGGGCATGTGGCCGAACATGTCGTGGAAGCAATCGGGCGCCGGGGTATAGTCGATCTCGTGCCGCCCCCGGATGTAGTCGGTGGAGGGGAAGATGCGCTGGGCCAGCAGCTCGAAGAACTCCTTCTCGTGGAGCAGTCCGGGGATGCGTGCGACCTGCCAACCCGTCGCCCGGTGCAGCGCCTCGCTGAGATCGCGGAGCGCCGGGATGCCGGCCGGTGTCATGCCCATCAGGCTGACGCCGTTGAGGTAGGCCTCGCCGGCGCGTCCGGGCAATAAGGCCATCTGCCGTTCGAAGAGCTGGCGCCAGGTTTCCTGGTCCGCCGGCGCGTAGGCAGGGGGGATGATCTGGGGCCCGATGGGGGGCGGGCCGTCGAGGTACTGGGGAACGCAACGGGGATCGATCGATTCGGCCCCCGCCTTTTCAAACGCCGAACGCTCGTCGTCGAGCAAGGCGGTCGTATTGGGATCTATCATCTTGTAAACCAACCATGTATGTAGAAATCCGGAAGCGCTTCCGGTATGGGTTTACTACCCCAGGGGTATCGGCCAGGATCCTGGCGACCGAGAGGAATCGCGTAAAATATCCCCGATGACGCCGCGTGCTTCAGGCGTCTTCGCCGCTGCGGCGGATGAGCAAGGAAACGACGATGTAGCCGACGAAGGCGCTCCCCGCGAAGCCGGCGGCGAACCGCGTGACCTGCCACGCGCCGCTGAACAGGAAGTCCGAAAGCAAGCCGACGACGCCGAACAGCAGCCCGAAAACGAGCGCCCCCGATAGCACGGTGGGCCAGGAGTCAAAGGCGGAGCTGTCGAACATGGCGGTGGCAGGAAATGGGGCGTGGCGTCCGCACCCGGAACGGCGCGCCGGCGCTATGCGAAAACGCCGGCGACGATAAACGCCACCAGCGCCAGGCCGGCGACGAGCAGCGTGTAGGGGAGCTGCGTGTTGACATGATCGATGTGATCGGACGCGGCGGCCATCGATGAGATGATCGTCGTGTCGGAAAGCGGCGAGGCGTGATCCCCGTAGACGCCGCCCGAAAGCACGGCGCCCAGCATCAGCGCCGGCGAGATGCCCAGGCCGTCCGCGAGCGGCAGGGCGATGGGAATCATGATCGCGAAGGCCGACCACGACGACCCCAGCGTGAACGAAACGAGTCCGCTGACGATGAAGATCGCCGATGGCAGCCACCACGCCGGCCCGTCGCCGCCGATCAGGCCGACCAGGTAAGGGCCCATTTCGAGTTCTCGGGAGACCTGCCCGAGCGCAAACGCAAAAACGATCAGGATGGTCACCGGCAGGAGACCGGACGCGCCCTTGAGGATCAGACCGGTCGCCTCCACGGGCGACATCACCCGCTTTCCGTTTCGCGGGATGCTGTAGAGCAACATCGCCGCGCCGATCCCCATCGTCACGGCCCACAGCACCGAGGTGGATCCGCTGCCGGCCATCAGATGGCCGTTGCCCGTGATCCAGAGGCCGACGAAGATCATGCCGACCATGACGAGGATGGGGACGACGAGGTCGCGCATCTGAAACGGCGCACCGGCGATCGGTTCGAGGCCGGCGACTTCATCGGCGATCATCGGACGTGCCCCTTCGCGCAGTGTCTGCCCCGTGGCGAGGGCTCGCGCCTCTGCGCGACGCATCGACCCGAAACTCCAGCCGGTTATCGCCAGAAAGAGGCTGAAGAGGATCGTGAACCACGAGAAGAAATTGAACGCGAGCGAGGTGGCGAGCAGCTGCACCGCCGAGGTGTCCGCGATGCCCTGCGCGGCGAGCAGGCCGAGGATATACGCGCCCCAACCGTTGAGCGGGATCATCATGCACACGGGCGCGCTGGTCGCGTCGCAGTAGTAGGCGAGCTTTTCGCGCGGGATCCGCAGCTTCTCGAAAAACGACCGGCTCACGGCGCCGACGGTCAGCGACGTGATGCTCGATTCCACGAAGATGAGCATCCCGATCACCCACGCCAGCAGCTCGGCGCCCCGTCGTGTCGTGCCCCAGCCCCGGGCCTGCGCCCATCGAATAAACCCCTCTACGCCGCCGGATGCCTGCACCAGGGCGATCAGGCTGCCTACGAGCACGCAAAAGAACACCACCCGGGTGTTGCCCGCATCCGCGAACACGGCCACCAGTTGATCCCCCAGTTCGCGGAGCCCGAGGATCGGGTTGCCGCCGGCGATGATGGTGGTGCCGACCCACAGGCCGGCAAAGAGCGAGAGGTACACTTCGCGCGTCCACAACGCGAGCCCGATTGCGAGGATCGGAGGCAGCAGGACGATCCAGTCCATACGATTCGTGCTTGGCGAATACCGGTTGGCGTACGAGATGGTCAGAGTGTACGGATCGAACGCCAGGGATCAAAGAAAGGCCGGGGCGATGCCTCGATTTACGGCGCCGCCATGCCGAGGCTCACCTCTGCGCCCACGCGGCGTCAGTCGGCCCGCTTCCACTTGATGCTGCATCCCATCGCGGGGTGCTGGGGACCGTCGTATCGGCCGGTGGCGAGGAGCGCTTCGATGACCTTACGCAGTTCACCACCGTGCGCGGTGCCCATATTGGGGCGGGTCTCGTCGAATCGGCCCCGGTACGCCAGCTTGCGGTTCTTGTCGTACACGAAGAAGTCGGGCGTGCACACGGCACCGTAGGCGCGCGCCGTCAACTGCGTCTCGTCGTGCAGGTAAGGGAAGGGCATGCCGATCTCCCGTGCGCGCTCCGCCATCTTGTCGAAGCGGTCTTCAGGATGTGTCGTGGCGTCGTTGGAGCTGATGGCGACGAACTGGGCCTCGTTTGGTGTATAGGTCTTCGCGAGCGCCACGAGCGCGCGTTCGACATGCACCGCGTACGGGCAGTGGTTGCACGTAAACACGACGACGAGCACTTCGGCCTCGTCGTACTGGCGGAGGCTACGGGTAGTCGAGGCCTCGCCGTCGATCCAGGGATTGGCGATGGGGAGGTCGAAGGCGTGTGCCGGCGTTCCGAGTTCGGTGGGTTGAGATTCTACGGCCATCGGGTGTGGGTCTTGATGGGGGAGCAGGTGTCAGGGAGCTTCGGGAGCCGCCGGCGCGCGGTGCATCTGGTCCAGCGGCGAAACCACCGTCGACGCGATGTTGGCGAGGTGCGAGCTGACGCGGCTCAGCATGCGGGCGGACATGGCGTAGACGACGGCCTCATTGGGCGTGATCGATGCCTGGTTGGCGACCTCCGTGATGTACTGGGCCGCCTGCAGCTTCAGCGACTCGTGCGCCGTCATGATGTTGCGCGCTTCTTCGGGGTTGCCCTTGAAAAAGCCCTCATGAATCATGTTGAACAGGCCCAGCACATCGTCGCGAATGCTGCGGAGCGGACTCACGAGCGGGCCGAGACGTGGCTTGTGCGCGAGATCGGCCATCTTGGCGAGCGACTTCGACAGATCGCCGATCCGCTCGGCTTCGTGCACGATACTGATCAGCTTCAGGCTGAACACGAGATCGCGTTCTGGCCGCATCGTCAGGTGCTCGAGCACGGCGCGCCGCATCTTCTGTTCGCCTTCATTGATCTGGGTGTCGAGGCGCTTGAGGTCTTCGCTGAGGATTTCGTTTTCCAGCAGGTAGGCGGTGGCGGCCGCGAACATCGTCCGGCCCGTTTCTACCATCGTCTGGACTTCCGCGCGCGCCTGTTCCACGAGCGGAGGGTAGTTGTCTCTGAATATATCGAAAAAGCTCATAGTGCTGGATCAGCCGGCATGGGAAAGGGTGTTCGGGATCTTCGTCCCGTCGTCAGGTAAGGCCTTTCTCTAACCGAAGGAAGGCCGGTATTGATTCACCGGACGCCGCTTAGCGGGGAAGATACACGCGCAGGATGTGCTCCGCGATGGCGTCGACGGATGCGGGCACGTCGCTGAAGGAACACACCTGCACGCCGGCATCCGGGAACGTATCCATCACCTGCGGGCTCCCCAGCACGGCCAGGACCGCCGGGCGGGATGCGAAGATCCGGGTCGCCAGCGCGTGCATGGGTTCGGGCAGCCCGAAGGCGTGCCACGCAGCCGGCTTCACGATCGCCGCGACGACGACGGCGCCGGCGTCGCGCGCGCGGAGGAGGGCCGTTTCGTAGACGCTCGCGTCGTCGTCCCGACCGATCTCCATCCACGAGGATCCCGCCTCCTCAGCCAGCCGGCTCGCCAGATACGGAGCCGGTCTGTCGGTGCCTCGCGCAAACGGGTTCAGGACGATCCAGAGCGTATCCGGCCCGGTGCGCAGTGCCTCGTCGGTGAGCCGGCGGCTGTGCAGGGCGCTACGGGCGACCTCGGCGGAAAACGCGCGGTGGGCGTCGGCGCTGTCGGATGGCGCCCCGGCGGCAGGCCGCGCAGTCCACAGCGCTTCGACCCGGCGGATGGCGTCGTCGAGCCGTTCTTCGGGCACGAGTCCTCGCTCGACGGCTTCGACCACGCCGCGTACGGCGGCTGGCGGGTCGAGGGGGTCCAGGATGATGTCGACGCCGGCCTGCAGCAACGCCGCCGCGCGCTCGGCTTCGGTGGCGTACCGGTCGCGGACGGCGCCCATGATGAGGCTGTCCGTGACGACGGCGCCCTGAAAGCCGAGCCGGCCCCGGAGCAGGTCGTGCAGGATCGGGCGAGACACGGTGGCCGGCGTCCCGGAGGCGTCGAGCGCCGGGTAGGCCACATGGGCCGTCATGATCAATTCGACGCCTTCCGCGATGGCGGCCCGGAACGGCGCCAGGTCATGGGCGACGAGCACCTCTTCGGCGTCCACGACCACCGGCAGTTCGGCGTGGGAATCGGCGTGCGTGTTGCCGTGGCCCGGGAAGTGCTTGGCGGTGGCCAGCAGGCCGCCGCGGCGGCAGCCCCGGATGTAGGCGCGCACGAGCGACGCCGCCTTCTCGGTGTCGGACCCGAAGGCGCGCGTGCCGATGATCGGGTTGCGCGGGTCGCGGTTGACATCGGCGACGGGGCCGAAGACGATGTGGATGCCGGCGGCGCGCGCCTCGCTCGCCGTGATCGCTCCAAAGGTCTCCACGGCCGTTTCGGCGTCCGCCCCGAGGCGCTCGAAGGCCCGGGCATGCGGGAAGAGGGTGGCGCCGGCGAGCTGCTGCCCGGCCCCGCGTTCGATGTCCGAAGCCACCAGGATGGGATGGTCGCTCTCCTGCTGTAGGGTGGCGAGCCGCGCCGGCGTGGTCCTCAGGTCGCCATGGAAGAGCACGAGCCCGCCGAAGCCGTATGCTTCCTGCATGCGCCGAAACCGGTCGAAGTCGGCTTCCACGGGGATCGGCGGCGGCATGTTCGATCCGAGGCGCGGGAAGATGATGCGGGCCGCTTTCCGGTCGAGGCGCATACGGAGGCGAGAGGGTTATGGTGTGAGGGCCGAGGGGCCGTTCAGCGGTACAGCCCGTGCCGCGTAATGTACGCCCGGACGCTATCGGGCACCAGATAGCGGATCGATTGTCCGTTCTGCACGCGTTCCCGGATGGTCTGGCTCGACAGGTCGATGGCCGGGGCGTCCGCGTACCGGATCCGGTCGGCGAAGCGCGTGGCGGCTTCCGGGGATGCGGTAACGCCGGGCCGGCGGTAGACGATCAGGGGAGCGCGCCGCACGATCTCGTCCGGCCGGCGCCACGTCATGAAGTCGGCCAGGCTGTCGCCGCCGATGAGCAGGGAGAACGCGACGTCCGGCTCGGCGCGCTGCAGGGCTTCGAGGGTGTCGACGGTGTAGGAAGGGCCACCGCGCTCGAGTTCGATTTCCGAGACCTCGAACGCGTCGTTGCCGGCGATCGCGAGGCGCGTCATGGCCAATCGATGCCGGGCCGGCGTCTCCGCCGTCTTGTGCGGCGGGGTGTGGGTGGGGATCCACCGAATCCGGTCCAGTTCGGCCTGTTCGCGGATGATTTCCGCCAGGATCAGATGCGCGAAATGCGGCGGATTGAACGTCCCGCCGAAGATCCCGACGCGCATCAGGAGCCGCTGGAGATGGCGGTCGTGTCGGAAGCGGCGGGGGTGACGATGGCGTCGAGGCGGGACTGCGCCTGTTCGTACAGGCCTTCGGCTTCCTTCAGGTACGGACTGTCGCCAAAGATCTGGGTCAATCGATCGTAGTTCTTGATCGCCTCGTTGAGTCGATCTGGGCGCCGGCTCACGACACTCTGATCGGCAAACGCGATGTAGGTACGGATGGCGCCGACGAGCGCCTGCTGCGCCCACTGGGTATCCGGGTATTTGTCGAACACGGTCTCGTACGAGATCGCGGCCGCTTCGTACAGATCCCGGCGCTCGTAGAGGCGGGCGGTCTCGAACTGCTTTTTGGCCAGCTTGGACCGGAGTTCGGTGATCCGCTCCTGGGCGTCCGTCACGAGGGTATCGGCGGGATATCGCTCTATGAAGAGCTGGAATTCCTCGATGGCGCGCCGCGTGTTCGTCTGGTCGAGTTCGGAATTGGGCGACAGCTGGTAATACGTCAGCGCCCATTCATAGTGCGCCAGCGGGATGCGGGGATCGGCCCGGTAAATCCGGGTGAACCGGTCGTATTCGTTGGCGGCCAGGAGGTAATCCTTGTTCGCCGCGTAGGTGCGCGCGAGGTACAACTGGGCATCGGCCGCCCACTGATGCGTGCGTCCGAAGCTGAACACCCCCTGGAAATAAGGCACCGCCTCCTCGTATTTCCGCTGTTCGAACAGGGCGCGTCCTTTTCCGAATGCCTCCTGGGGTGTCGTGTAATTGACGCGTCCGCTGCTGCCGCATGCGGCGATCAGGAGGACGGCGAACAGGGTGGCACTGGTAAGAAGCGTACGCATAAACAGAGGGAAAGCGGTATGGGAGCGCTCGTGGGCCGGCGCTGGCGGGCCCGCTTCGGCGGACACAGCCATAACGAGGCGCAGGCCGGCGATATTGTGCATCAGGGGACGCCGCCGGCCCCGGGTGTCGAGCGTTCGATGGTACGTAACGGGTATCGGGCAGTTCCGCCGGCCGGCGTCACCGCATGAGGGTGGGTGTCCCGTCGACGTACCGGTGGTAGAACATGGCCTGATTTACGTTGCCCTCCTGGAAATCGAGCCGGATACCGACCCCCTCGAAGGGCGGTGCCGAGTGGATCAGATCCACGAGCGGGCGCGCATCGTAGCGACGCTGCTCGAACCGCTGGAGGATGAAGGTGCTCACGTCGTAACCCGTATACGCCATGCGCGATGGAGCCTGGCGCGCCAGATCCTCGAAGCGCTGGACGAAGGTCAGGTTGGCCGGGCTCGTCTCGTCGACGTAGAAATCATTGGTGTACGTCACGTTGTAATGGCTGGCCTGCGAGCCCATGGGCAGGTTGTGCCACGACACGGTGCCCAGCACCCGCGTTATCGCGCCGATCCGGTCGAGGCTGCTGAGGGCGCCGCCGATGAGGGTGGGCGCGTTGCTGCCGGTGATTGGCAGGAAGACGGCTTCGGCCTGCCGGATCGAGTCGCGGTTCATCGTTTCGGACAGCCGGAACCACGAGCGGGAGTCGTCCAGATAGGTCTCGTAGACCAGCTCCGCGCCCAGGTCGAGCACTTCGTTGGCGAAGTTCGCCGCCTGAAGGCGATCCTCGGGGCTTTCGCCGTCGGTGATCAGGCCCAGCCGGCGGAGCTGCAGGCCGCGCACGGCGAAACGGCCCATGAGCCGGCCGCGCATCGAGAACGTGGGGTTGGCCTGAAAAACGAACCTGCGCTGCTGGGAAACGGTCTCCGACGTCGCGAGCGGTGCGAGCAGGACGACGCGACGGTCCTCGGCCACGCGGGCGGCGGCTTCCGCCTCCGCGCTGAAGAGCGGCCCGATGATGGCGTCGACGCGTTCCACGGTGGCGAGCTGCTCGATCGCGTTGCGCGCCTTGATCGCGTCGTTGCCGGTATCCGCGAACACCATCTGCACCAGCGGCCGGCGCGTCCCGTCGGCCTGCACCACCGAGGCCGCGTTGTATTCCTCGACGGCGATCCGGATGCCGTTGAACATCTCCTGCGTCAGCGCCGCCGCCTCCTCGCTGAGCGGCAAGGCGATGCCGAGCCGGACGATCTCGACCCGGTTCGCGGTTTGATCGAGCCCCTGCTCGGAAAGCGACAGGGTGTTGCGCGCTTCCATCACATACCGGCTGCGGGGGTAACGCGACAGGAAACTGTTCAACTCCCCGACCGCCAGCTCGTAGTCGCCCCGGTGATACAGGGCCTTGGCGCGCATGACCAGCGCCGCAGTCGTCTTGCGATGAAAGCCGTAGGTGTTGGCGACCACCCCGAACAGGCGCGCGGCGACATCGTACTCCCGGTCCTGGTAGGCCTGCAGGGCGGTCTGGAAGACGGATTCGGCCGATTCTTCGATCGGTATCGGGTTGGTCGGGGCCTGCGCGCGCGCCGGCGCAGCGCCCAGCGCGAGCAGCAGTCCGATGAGGAGGAATTTCCGCATGCCGTTAGAGTTCATTCCCACTCGATGGTGGCGGGGGGTTTGGAGCTGATGTCGTATACGGTACGGTTGATGCCCCGGATCTCGTTCACGATCCGGTTCGATACGTGGGCGAGGAACGCGTAGGGCAGCTGGGCCCAGTCGGCGGTCATGCCGTCGACGCTGGTCACGGCGCGCAGGGCGCATACGTTTTCATAGGTTCGCCCGTCGCCCATCACGCCCACGGACTGGACCGGTAAAAGTACTGCAAACGCCTGCCAGACGCTATCGTACAGGTTGTGCCGGTGCAACTCCTCGATAAAAATAGCGTCGGCCTCGCGGAGCACGGCGAGGTCGGAGGCGGTGACCGGCCCCAGGGTCCGCACGGCCAGGCCCGGCCCGGGGAAGGGGTGCCGGCGGATCATGTCTTCCGGCAGATGGAGCAGACGCCCGATCTCCCGTACCTCGTCCTTGAATAACTCGCGGAAGGGCTCCAGGATCTTGAAGTTGAGTTTTTCGGGCAGACCGCCCACGTTGTGGTGCGTCTTGATCGTCGCCGACGGGCCCTTGAACGAGACGCTCTCGATGACATCCGGGTAGAGCGTCCCCTGCGCCAGGAAAGCCGGCCGGCGGCCAAGGCTTTGCGTGATGCGGTCGGTCGCCTCTTCAAAAACTTCGATAAACGTATTGCCGATGATCCGCCGCTTCTTTTCGGGGTCCGCGACACCGGCCAGACGATCCAGAAAGAGGTCGGTCGCGTCGACGGCTTCGAGTCGGACGTGGAAGTGGTCGCGAAACGTATGCTGCACCTGCTCCCATTCGCCCTTCCGCAGCAGGCCGTTGTTCACGAAGATGCAGGTGAGCTGGTCGCCGAGCGCATGATGCAACAGCGCGGCGGCGACGGACGAGTCGACCCCGCCCGATAGCCCGAGGATGACGTGGTCGTCGCCGACCTGCTTGCGGATCTCCTCCGTCTTCTCGTCGATGAAGGAGCGCGTGGACCAGTCTCCGGTGCAGCCGCAGATCCCGTGGACGAAATTGTGGAGCACCTGCCGGCCGTATTCCGTATGCGCGACCTCGGGATGAAACTGCACCCCGTACTTCGCTTCGCCGGCGGCGCGTACCGCCGCGATCGAGTTGCTCGTTTTGGCGATCAGCTCGTAGCCGTCGGGCAGGCGCGTCAGGTGGTCGCCGTGGCTCATCCACACGGTGGACCCGCTCGGTACCCCGAACAGCAGATCCTGGTCGTCCAGCACGTCGATGGCCGCGCGGCCGAACTCGCGCCGCTCGGCCTGTTCGACGGCGCCCCCCGAGACGTAGGCCATGGTTTGCAGCCCGTAGCAGATCCCGAGCACGGGCACCGGCGTCCCGTCATCCCGCTTGAGGTCCAGCAACTGCGGCGACAGGGAAGGCGCGCCGTCGTCGTAGACCGACCAGTGGCTGCCGGACAGGATGAGGCCGTGCGGCTTCATCGCGATGACGTCGGCCGCAGGGATGGTGCACGGATAGATCTCCGAATAGACACCGGCCTCCCGGACGCGCCGTGCGATCAACTGGGTGAACTGGGAGCCGAAATCCAGAATGATGATGCGCTGGTGCATGGACACTACTGCTGTTGAAAGAACCGGTCCGCCGGGGGAAAGGAATGCGGACTGGGCGCTGGATGGAGCGCCGCATGAGGCGAGCGAGAGCGAAACGCCGGCCGCGCCGGCAAACGGTCAACCAATCAGAGCGGCGTAGTCGCCGGCGGTCAGCAACGCCTCGAACGAGGCCTTGTCCTGCACCTCGATCCGGATCATCCAGCCTTTGTCGTAGGGGCTTGCGTTGACCAGTTCGGGGTTTTGATCGAGTTCTTCGTTGATCGCCACGATCCGTCCGGACAGCGGCATGTACAGCTCGGAGACGGTCTTGACGGCCTCGACGGTGCCGAATACCGCGTCTTTTTCGATGTAGGAGCCTTCGGCTTCGAGTTCGACATAGACGATGTCGCCGAGTTCGCTCTGGGCGAAGTTCGTGATGCCGATGACGGCCGTCTGGCCGCCCTCCTCCATCCGAACCCATTCATGCTCCTTCGTGTAGCGTAAATCCTTCGGAAAATCCATGATAGGCGTTGGCTAGCTGGGTCGATGATCCGGGCCGCGTCGTCGCCTCCGGAGCATGGTCGACAGCTCGAGCGGACCAACCTGCGCGGGTTGGATGCGGCGATACGCGAATAGGCAAGAATACGCTTTCGGCCGGCTTATTCCGCTTCGTTAAGCTTGAATGTTTCGAGGAAATGCGTGTCGAACGTGCCGGCCTGGAACTTCGGATCGTCCATCAGCTGGCGATGGAACGGAATCGTCGTCTGCACGCCCTCGATCACGAATTCATCCAGCGCGCGGCGCATCTTCTTGATCGCGAGGTCGCGCGTGCGGGCGCGGACGATCAGCTTGCCGATCATGGAATCGTAATACGGCGGGATGACGTAGCCGGTATAAACGTGGGTGTCCATCCGGACGCCGTGGCCTCCGGGGGGATGGAACGTCTTGATCGTTCCCGGCGACGGGCTGAAGTTCTTGTAGGGATTTTCGGCGTTGATGCGGCACTCGATGCTGTGTCCCTGCATCGGCACCTCGCGCTTCCGGATCCGCTCGCCCATCGCGACGCGGATCTGGTACTCGATCAGGTCGCTGTCCGTCACCTCCTCCGTGACGGGGTGCTCCACCTGGATGCGCGTGTTCATCTCGATGAAGTAGAAGTTGCGATCGGCGTCGACGAGGAACTCGACCGTGCCGGCGCCTTCGTAATTCACCGACTCGGCGCCGCGCACCGCCGCCTCGCCCATGCGGGCGCGCAGCTTTTCGTCGATGATCGGCGAGGGGGATTCCTCGAGCAGCTTCTGGTGCCGGCGCTGGATCGAGCACTCGCGCTCCCCGAAGTGGATCACGGTGCCCTGTCCGTCGCCCAGGAGCTGGATTTCGACGTGGCGCGGCTGGCGCACGAACTTCTCGATATAGACGTCCGCATTCCCGAAGGACGCTTCGGCCTCGCTCCGCGCCGCGTTGAAGAGGTTGGGCAGGTCCTTTTCGGTCTGCACGACGCGCATCCCGCGTCCGCCGCCGCCGGCGCTGGCCTTCACGAGCACCGGATAGCCGATGTCGCCGGCGATGGAGATGGCCTCGCGGACGTCGCGCACGACGCCTTCGGACCCCGGCACGCACGGCACGTCGGCCGCCCGCATCGTCGTCTTCGCCAGGCTCTTGTCGCCCATCAGCGTGATCACTTCGGCGGAGGGGCCGATGAACTTGATCCCGTGATCCTTGCAGATGGCGCTGAATTCGGCGTTTTCGGCCAGAAAGCCATAACCCGGATGGATCGCGTCCGCGCCGGTGACTTCGGCGGCGGCGATGATCTGGGACATGCGCAGATAACTGTCACGCGAGGGTGGCGGACCGATGCACACCGCTTCGCCGGCAAATCGGACATGCAGCGAGTCCCGATCGGCGGTCGAAAAGACGGCGACGGTCTGCAACCCCATTTCGTGGCACGTCCGGATGATACGCAGCGCGATCTCGCCCCGATTGGCGATCAAAACCTTCTTCACGACGGTGTGGCGTTAGCGTGGGTGGGTGGGAGGCGCCGGAGCGCTCAATCCTTCGCGATGAGAAACAGCGGCTTCTCGAAATCGACCGGTTCGGCGTTCTGCACCAGGATTTCCTTGATGGTGCCGGCCACGTCGCATTCGATCTCGTTCATGAGCTTCATCGCTTCGATGATGCACAGCACGTCGCCGGGGTTCACCCGGTCGCCCACGTTGACGAACGGCCCGGCGTCGGGGCCGGGCGCCCGGTAGAAGGTGCCCACGATCGGCGCCTTCACGACAAAATCGTTGGCGTTGACCACGGCTTCGGCGGGGGGGGCGGGAGCCGGCGGGGCCGCTGGCGCGGCCGGAGCCGGCGGCGGCGGAGGGGGCGGGGCGGCCTGGGGCGCGTACGCCGGCGGATAGGCGGGCGGCGGCGCGTACGGATACATCGGCGGCATGGGGTAGGCCGCCTGCTGGGGCTGCAGGGTGACCGTGGGCGCCGTCAGGCGGACGACCATCCGGAAGCCTTCTTCTTCGATTTCCACTTCAGCCACGCCGCTGTCGGCAACGACCTTGAGGAGTTCTCTAATCTGGGTAAGATCCATAACGATGCGTCTGCAGATGGCTTTGGCTGCGCCCGTGGGTCAGGCGGCCGCTACGCGGGTGACGTACGACCTCGTATCGGTATTGACACGCAGGATGTCGCCCTCGTTGATAAAGAGGGGGACCTGGATGACGGCTCCGCTCTCCATGGTCGCCGGCTTGGTGGCGCCGGTGGCCGTGTCGCCCTTGATGCCGGGCTCTGTCGTCGTGACGGCGAGTTCGACGTTGGTGGCGATTTCCACCGTCAACGCCTTTTCCGTTTCGGCATGGAAGAGGATGTCTACCGTCCCGCCATCCTTGATAAACTCGCGGCGGTACACCATGTCCGCCGGCAACGTGATCTGCTCGTACGATTCCTGATCCATGAAGTGGACGCCCAGGTCATCCTGGTAGAGCAGCTGATGGGGCCGGCGCTCGATGCGGGCCGTTTCGACGCGCTCGCCGGCGCGGAAGGTGTTGTCCACGACTTTGCCGGACTTCACATTCTTGAGCTTCGACCGTACGAAAGCGCCGCCTTTGCCCGGTTTTACGTGCTGGAACTCGATGATCGTCCATAGATCGTTGTTCCAGATCAGGGTCAACCCATTCCGAAAGTCACTCGTATCCGCCATATATGCTACTTCAATTTACGTCTTAGGTAGGTGTTGGAAGACGGGTTGATGCCGCGCCCAGGGGCTGAGCGCGCATGGCTCTCGAATATACCGCGTCCTCGTCAGGTACGCCAGAGGGAACCGGGGGCGTGTTTTTTCGAGCGGAGCCGCACACGTGGCGCGGTCTTTGTTTGTCCGTCACTCCGTAAAAAAGAGAAGGTGCAACGAATTCAGATTGAAAAAGTTTATTTTCACCAACACAATCCATCGGACAGATAAAACGCCATGCGCGCATCGGTAGGCGCTTGTCCCGCGCGAAGCGACGTGCACGCGCTGCAACGCATCGTTCTCTGGATGGCTTCCGCTCCGTTCGCTTCGGGTAAATCGCTCCAAACCCGCGCCCTTTCGTGCGTCATGCGCGCTTCGATCTCTGTACAGGCCCATGATGGATACCGCTATGTTTGATGTGTGTCACGGTATCGCCATGCCGGCAGCCTGCTGCCGCGCCCATGCGATGCGCTCCGGACCGGCTGGTATCGGAAGCCCGTGGCACCGCACGTAGCACACCCCTATTCAGTCACAGCTCAAACGCAACTTGGCTCACGTTCCCCAAATCTTGACCGGCATTGACGTCGTGGACGCTTCCTGGGGAGGCATGTACCAGGGAGGCACCTATCTCTGCTACGGCGATGCCGCCAGCGGGCGCGGCCTTCTGGCCATGCTCTTCCTGCAGGCCGGGGCCTCGGCGGACGAGTCCTGCCTGTTTATCTCTCCCGGCCGGCCCCAGGATTGGTTTATCCAGGCCGATTCCGTGAATTTTGATCTCCAGGGTGCGTACGAACGGGGGTTTGTCCGGCTCATGTGGATTCCCGACGTGTCCGGCCTGCAGCATCTCGACGACCAGACCGCCGCGCGCGCGCTCGGCGATCTCGTCACGCTCATCATGCAGGAGCGCCCGACGCGGGTGGTGATCAACGACTTCATGCCGTTCATGCAGTTCCGATCGTTCGAGGGCTTCCGGCAGGCTTTCCTGCAGACCCTCGAGGCGCTCAGCGCGTCGGACGCCACCATCGTGCTCCTCCTCCCCGAACCGATCAATCCGGTATCCGGGCAGATTGTCGACTTCGTCCGCAACCATGTCAGCGGCAGCATCCATCTCGAACTGGACGAGGATGCCGCCGGCGGCGCCAGCCGCCGCCTGACGCTGCTCCCGGGGATCGGGCACGTGCATCACGAACGGGTGGAGCAGTGGGATCTCTCGATGGCCGGCGTCAACGCCGCGCGGCCCGCGGCCCGGTCGTCGCGCCGCGCCCGGCCGGCCTCGCCGCCCAAAAAGGCCCGCACGCTCAACCCGGTGCAGTCCGCCGGCGGCGCGCGCGTGCCCCTGACGGCCTTCGCCGCGCAACCGCTCGACGACGGGGCGGAACAGGCGGATTTTCAGGCCGCCCTCAACCAGTGCTTCGGCCGGCGGAATCAGGAGGACGCCCCCTTCATGCTCATGGCCCTCCGCCTCGATGCCCAGGCGGCGTCGCCGGTGCCCTTCGCCGAACTCGTCGACCATGTGGAACAGGTCCTGAGACCGGAAGACCGGTTCCTCGTCGATCGCGACTCGCAGCGGCTGGTGCTGGTCATGCCGGACGCCAGGCAGGATCTCGTGCAGCGCTTCTTCGACGCGCTGCAGGCGAGCCTCGCTAAAGAACATCCCTCGGACCAAAAACATCTCCTCGAAAGCGTTTCGGTCGTCGTTGTCCCCAACGGACAGCCGTTCGAACGCGCAGACGATTTCATGGCCTACGCCATGGAAGCCCGATAAGGCGCGAGCCTGAAAGCTTATAGCACGCGATCAAGGCGACATGCGTCCCGCATACATGAAGCGTTTCGTTCACCCTACCCTCTTTTTGATGGCGCTGGCGGCATGCTGGCCGGCCGCACGGCCGGCTCATGCGCAGACCAGCCCCGTGCCGGCGCAGAACGTCACGATGGCCGGCGAACCGTTCCGGCCCATCGACGAGCTGGCGCGTTATGTCGCGGACCATCCGAACGACTACCAGGCCCGCCGGCAGTATGCCGACGCCCTCTACGAGGACAGCCGCTTTCCGGAAGCCGCCAATCAATACGAAGTTTATCTCCAGGGCATGCAGGGCAGCCCGGAATCGGTCCACCGTTATCTGATCGCGCTGGCGTCCTACGCCGGCGATAACGCCCGAGGCGAACGGGTGGCGGAACGGTATCTGGCCTTTTTCCCGACCGATTCCGATCTCCATATGCGCCTCGGGTATTTCCGCCTGTGGCAGGGCAAATACGATACGGCCGTCGACGCCTTCGAGCAGGCGCTGCGCCTGAATCCGGCGAATGCGGAAGCGCGGCAGGGCCTCCAAGCCACGCGAGAAGGCCGCACCGTAGTCCAGCGGCTCTCCACGCCGCCGCCCGTGCGCGCCGTCAACCCCGCCGATCAGCCGCTGCTCGACGAGCGCCGCTACCGGTTTATCGAAGAGCTGCTGGCCTACCGCCGTTTTGCCGACGCGTACGATCAGCTGATGCTGCTGTCCGAACGGCACACCGAGACGCAGCGGTGGCTGGCGATGTACGAGACGATCGACAAGGGCCTGGTTTCTTCGGTCGGTTTTACGCCGGCGTATCCCGTCGATCGCTATACCTACCTGCTGCAGCAGCATCCGTCCGACCGGACCTTGCGCTACAATCTGGTGGATGCCCTGGCCGATGCCGGCCGCATCGCCGAGGCGTACGACGTGTTGCTGGATCAGGACTACGTGACGCCCGAGGATTCGGGCTACGTGAGCCGGCTGGCGATGCTGGAATCCGAGCGCGCCACGCTGGCGTCCGGCTATATGGCCAAGCTGGAGGCGCGTTTCTCGAACGAGTCGAACGATCGCGACGTGCTGCGCGAGCTGATCGACGCCTTTATCGCGCAGCGCCGGTCCGACGAGGCGCTGACCCTCTACGAGCGGATGATCGCCTCGTATCCGGACGATGCGAGCGCACGCTATGAATACGCGAACCTGCTCACCCAGAACGGACTCTTCCCCGAGGCCGGCGAGCAGGTTGAGATGCTGCTGGCGCGGGATTCGACCGAGCTGGCGTATCGGATGCTTTATGCGCGTTTGGAGATCGCATCGGGCCGCATCACGGCGCGCTCCGGCCGGTATCTGGACGAACATCTCGCGCGGTATCCCGACGACGCCGACGCCTTGCTCGATCGCGCCGAACGCGAACTGACGCTGGGCCGGCTCGACGCCGCCGATCGCAACCTGCGCCGCGCCTTCGCCGTCGGGACGCCATCCGACCGGAACCGGATGTATGCGATCGACGCGCGGATCGAGCGCGCGCTGCAACGCCGCAACCTCGACCGCGAGGCCCAGGCCCTGAGCGAGGCGCGCATGCTCGCCGGCCTCGGCAATACGCAGGCGGCCATCGACGACTACGAACGCTACTTCCAGGTCGCCGGCCGCCGGCCGCGCGCCGTCCTCGTCGAGATGGCGGAGGTCTATGCCCAGGCCGAGCAGTACGGCAAGGCCATCGGCATCCTCGAGAGCCTGCAGGAGCTGGAATATGAATACGCGCTGGCCTGGATGATCGCCCGGTACCGGTATTACCTCGAGGACCGGGCCGGCGCCATCCGCGAACTGGAGGATATGATCGCCCGCAATCCGCGGGACGTGGCCGCGCGCGACCTGCTGGCGCAGATCTATCTCGAATCCCGCCGGTTCGCGCAGGCCGATACCGTGTACCACCATCGGGTCGACCGCCTCGGGTTGTTCTCGCGGCTCGAACCGGTGGCCGAGGAGCGGCTCAACCAGCGCATCCAGCTGGTGGAGCACATGTTCGACACCGATTACGCCGGCCTCTTCGTGCCGGTGTCCCAGTACATCACGGCGCGGGGCCGGATCACGGAATACGAACACTGGGCCCAGGGCATGCTCACGCAGGTGACGGTGCCCCGGGACACGGCCCGGTCCGCCCAGAACCCGTTCGTGCTGACGGCCGGCCTCATCTCCCACTTTCAGAACGGCACCCGCCGCCTCCTGCCCAACTCGGGCACGGCGGTGGAACGGGTGAATCAGATCATGGCGGGGGGGATCTTCGATATGACGAATCCCCGGCGCCCGAAGGCGCGCCGCGAATGTCCGGCGCCACGGGTGGATCTGGAGAACGCGCAAGGCTACATCGCCCAGGTGGACACGTCGGAGACGGTGAGCCGCATGGCCGTATCGCTGGGCCTGTTCGATTACGCCGGCGGGCGCACCACCGGCTTCGCGGAGATCAACTACCAGAACAAGCGCCGCTGGATCGGCGACGATTGTTACTGGCATGAAAAGCATTCGTACGCCCTCAGCGCGCGGAGCACCGAGGGCGCTACCGTGCTCTGGTCGCCGGCCGGCGGTCAGTTCGGGCTCCGGCTGACCCAGTTCGAGGCCAAGGGCAAACAGCGCTTCCTGAAGAACGACCGGCTTACGGTGATGGCGGGCCTCGCCCTGAACGTCGTGCGCGGCCGCGCCGACAGCACGACGACGGGCATTAGTTCCAACGTCGGGACCGACCTGCGCCTCGAGAGCAGCTACCGCTTCCAGCGCTTCCTGAGTCTCGGGCTCTCCCTGAACAACATCAACTACCGGCACGTCCTCGAGACCTACTTCTCCCCCCAGGACTACCGTTCGTACGACATCTGGCTCGAATTCGAGGGCGAATACAAACGCCGCTGGTATGTCCGCGCCCGCGCCACGACCGGGCTGGTGTCGTACCGGCGTGACGCCTTCGCGGCGCGCATCGAGTCGGACGTGATTTACCAGATCGTCGAACGCGTCTCCGTCAGTGTCAGCGGCAGCACCGGATATTCCGTGCGTTTTCTTGAAGGAAGCGGTCTCCTCCGTGACGACAGATATCGTATGGGCGTCCTGGCGGCTTCTTTGTACTGGACGCTCTAGGCAGCAGCTCCCCTTGCAGCTACAGGTATGGGATTTATAGAACAACTCAGAGACTGGTTACAGCCGCGTTCGATCGAGCGTGGCGAGGGGGATGCCCCGGTCGCTCCGGCTACCGGCGGAGGGACCTCCTTCGCCCGTCGCGAAGGCGTGCCGGCGCCCCGGCCGGCGGGCCGCGGCGGATTGCCGCAGCCCGTCTCCAGCATTCCGTTTCTTCCGATTGAGGTGCCGCGTACCGAGGCCGACGAAGACAAGGGGAGAAAATACCTTACCCGCATCATGATCTACGGGAGCCTGTCGCTCTTCCTGTTCGTGGTGATCTACCTCTTCATGGAGGATCCGGGCAACTATCTGTTGCGGTGGACCGGGAAAAAGAGCACGCTGTCCTGGCAGGGCCTGGGCGTCTATTCGTCGATCGTGGCGCTGGTGCTCTTCCTCATCATCCTGCTGCTGCGTTATCTCACGCAGCTCAATACCGCCTACCTCACCACGACGAAGCACACGCTTTCCGAGGAGACGCCGCGGCATTTCCCTCCGGTATCGATCATCGTGCCGGCGTACAACGAGGGCAAGCTCCTGCGGACGACGATCCATTCGCTGCTCCATATCGACTACCCGCAGTATGAGATCATCATCGTGGATGACGGCTCGCGGGACGACACCGTATACATCGCCCGCTCGCTGGTGGGCAACTACGGGCGCGCGCAGGTGAAGCTGGTCGAGAAGCCCAACGGCGGCAAGTCGACCGCGCTCAACGCCGGCATCCAGGTATCGGAATACGATTTTGTGCTCTGCGTCGACGGCGACTCCCAGCTTTCGCCCAACACGCTCAAGGCGGCCATTCGCCATTTCGAGCAGGAAGACATCGGGGCGGTGGCCGGCAACGTCAAGGTGGACAACCGCGACAACATCTGGACGACGCTGCAGGCGCTCGAATACGTGGAAGGCCTGAACATGGCCCGCTCCGCGCAGAGCCTCTTCAAGCTGGTGAACATCATCCCGGGCCCGCTCGGGCTGTTTCGGAAGCAGGCGATCGTCGATGCCGGCTACTACAGCTCGGACACCTTCGCCGAGGATTGCGACCTCACGCTGAAGATCATCCGGGAAGGGTGGCGCGTCGAATACGAGCCGAACGCCCGTTCGTATACGGAGGCCCCCAACACGCTGACCGACCTCCTGAAGCAACGCTACCGCTGGACGCGCGGCATCATCCAGGCCATCCGGAAGCACCGCGACCTGTTTTTTAACCCGACGATCAACTTCGGCGGGACGGTGGTGCTCTGGTCGATGGCCTTCGAGTCGTTGATCTGGCCGGTCATGAACGTGTTCGCGAACCTCTATTTCATCTTTATCGCCACCGCGTTCGGTCTGATCTACTTCCTCGCGTACTGGTGGCTCAGTCTCACCATTCTGGATCTGATCGCCGCCTTGTATTGCGTGGCGGTCGAAAAAGAGGAAGCGCGTCTGATTTTTTACTCCCTGTTCTACCGGCTCTTCTTCATCCTCATCGTCGACGTCTGCAAAACGTTCGCGACCGTCGAGGAATTTCTGGGCCTCGGGATGGTGTGGGGGAAATTGGAACGAATTGGTCAGCAAGCATGAATAAGAACCAGACAATGGCCTGGTTTTTGAGTCGAAGTGCGCCTTCAGGGGCCGATCAACATCGATTCTCTGGGCATTACGCTCCGCTCTCCGGGGACAGGTCGTTTCGATTCCGTCGGAACGCCGCGTCGATCCCCCTTTTCCCAGGACGAACGTACAGCAGCCGGCATCCTGCCGGCCGGGCGCTCTCGCCCGTTCTGCATCCATCATCGGTCGTCTTTTTCTGAAATCTGAGGATAATCACCATGGAGATTGTTCCGATCCTCTCCACCATCATTCTGGTCGGTACGGTTGCCACGTTCATTCTGGCCGTTGCGGCGTACGTGTTGTACAAGATGCGGGAGTTGCGCGGCAACGCTGTTGAGAAACAGGAGCCGCAACAGGTCGACCCGCATGTGCTCATGGCGGTGCGCCAGCCCGGCATGATGATGCACGGGGGCGATTCCGCGCCCGCCGAAGCCCAGATGTACATGGCGCCGACCGGGACGCTACCTCATCCGGGGCAGTATGTCGAGATGAGCAGCAACTATGCGATGCCCGAGGGCGGCGACAGTGCGCACTTGCCGCAGCGCGCCGCGGCCGGCATGCCGCTCAGCTCGTTTTTCTGGGAATACACGGACGACGGTTTTATTCCGCGCACGCCGGCGGCCGGCAACGGACGCGCCGCGTCCGCCCATCGCGCGGAGGCCGGGTCGGACGGCGACGCGGCCTGATCGCGTTAGCCCGTGTTCGCAGGTAGGAATATGGCCCGATTTGAGCTCGAACAGGTCAATACGCTGTGGTTCATGACCCTGGGGGTCACCGCGTTGTCCGCCGGGGTACTCGTTTACGTGCTCCTGCTCGAAAGCGCGCTGGGTACGTTCAGCATCAAGGAGTTTTACCCCGCGTCCGACGCCGATCGCGAGCCGCCCCGGATCGCGCTCCTCGCCAGCGAATATTCGCGCACGATCCGCCAGATCAATCCGGAGGATTCCACTGCGCGCTGGCTCGACAACCTGCTCGCCACCTGGCATGAATTCCTCAGCTCGCCGGATTACGACTTCCCGTACAGCCGCATCTCGGATCGCGATCTCGAATCCGGGCTCTCCACCGAATATTTCGATGTGCTGATCCTGCCGGCGGCGCTCGCCATGAGCGATCGGGAGGTCGACAACGTGCTCGCGTTCATGCGGAACGGCGGCAGCGTGTACGCGTCCTGGATGCCCGGCTATTACCGCGAAGACGGCTCGGTGCGCGGCTGGTCGTTCCTGCAGGAGGCGTTCGGCGTCGAGGTCGTCGATTTTGTCGACCGGTACCAGGGCAACTACCGCGCGCACGAATCCATCCATCCGGGATCTACGGAGCCCGGCATCTATCTGCCCGTGCTTCCCGGCGCGCCGGCACTCCAGACGACGCAGTCCTTTGCGCCGCTCCGGCAGTACCGCCTCGTCGCGCCGACCACCGCTCCGCCGCCCCGCGAAGACTACGTGCTGGCCGATACGCTCACGCTGCCGTTGCGCGATGTCGACGGGCTCATGACGCCCCAGAAGGCGGTCAAACTCACTTTTTACAGCTGGCAGGGCGACCGGACGGGCCGCGAGTCGCCCTATGCCTACACCGGCTACGGCATGGAGCAGTTCGCCATGCGGGGCAACACCGTCCTGACGGCCGGCATCCCGGGCGGATACAGTTTCAACGTGCAGGTTTTTGACCCCGCCCTCCGGCTCCATATCACGGGCGACAGCACCGACGTCGTGGGCTACTGGGGCCAGTGGGGCCGCCACCTCCAGCCGGATAGCCTGGTAAACCACACGGGCATCGTATACGGGGTCAATTTCGGCAGCCGTTTCGTCTATTCCGGCTTTCGCCGCGACGCCATGGGCATCGGCAACCGGAACGAGGAGGATGTCGTGGTGATCGACCGCTTTTTTATCAATGTGATGAACTACCTGCGGCGCGCGCCGTCGGCGTGGCTTCGCGACTGGCCGGCGCCCTATGACGCCGCCGCCATCATCACCGCGGTGGGCGATGGCGACTTGCGCAACCTGCACACGCTCGCCGATTCGCTCCTCGCAGAAAACCTCCGGGCCGACTTTTTCCTCCGCGCGCCGGATGCGCCGCTGCCGCCGGCCGTGGTGCAGACGTTCGTCCGCGCCGGACGCGTGGGGTTGCTCGATGCGCCGGGAAGCGACCGGGGCGAATCGAGCCTGTCGCACGAAAATCGACTGGCTACCGTCAAAACGGCGCTGGAGACCGAGACCGGGGTGCCCGTGACATCCTACAAGCCGGCGGACGCCGGCCGCGTGAGCAAGCGCCTCCTCCGCGCCCTCCAGTTTACCGGCTTCACGACGGTGCTGCCGGATTCGATCGCGACGCGGACGGCCCCCGAAGTGTTGCGCGATATCGCGCCGCTCATCACCCAGTTCAACTCGCCGTCTGGAACGGACATCGAGTTTCTCCACCGCCAGCCCGACGCGGACCCCGCGACGATCCAGCACATGATGGCGACGGATTACGAGCGCGTCCACATGGAAGGGGGCGTGTATCAACTGGTCGTTCACGACACCGGACTGGCGCGTGCGCCCTATCGATCTTCCGTCCTCGCCACGGCCCGCGCCCTGCGGCAGGACAAGTTCTGGATGGGGACGGCCGATGAAATCGGGTCGTGGTGGCGGCAGCGGCAGGCCATCCAGGTGTCGCTCAACAAAAACAGCGACGCGCGCGTCGTGCTCCAGATATCGAATCAAAACAGCGAAACGGCGCGCCAGCTCAGCCTGTTGATCGATCTGGGCCGGCCCGTCGTGAGCATCCAGATCCGCCCCGAACTCATCGGCGGCCCCGTGCCGCAGCACGAGCTGATCGAGGGGAATACGATGATCCTGATGAAGGTCAGCGCCCTGCGTCCGCTGCAGACGCGGCTCTACCATATCGATATCGTGCCGGAAGGCATGGAGACCCTTGCCTCGTCCGTCATCCGCTAAGATGCCCCTCTCGCCATGAGCCCATCCAACCTACATAGCGCCGCACGCCGTCCTTCGGGCCGGCGGGTTCTCGCGTTGGCGCTGCTCCTGCTGGGCGCGCTCGCCGCGCCGCGCGCGCAGGCTCAGGGCATCCACCCGGAGGTGACGCTCACCCAGCCGTACGACGACGTCGCCAACGGCCTGGCCTGGCTCTCCGCGGCGCGTACGCCCCAGATCGGTATCCTCGCGCCGCCGGCTTTCGCCGATTCGGCCTATGCGACCGAAAAAGCCTATGCCGACGAGGTGGTGCGCGGGTGGGAGTATTTTCTGGTCGGACTGGACATCCCCTATCGCATCCTGGAGGATTCCAGCCTCACCGATGCCTCGCTCGCCCCGCTCCGCCTGATCGTTTTGCCGGCGTCCTCCGTCATGTCCGCCCCGCATCAGGCCGCCGTCCGGCGGTATATCGAGCGCGGCGGCGGCGTGATCGCCTCGGGGCCCATCGCCACGATGGCGGCACCCGGCGAGCCTGCGGACGATCGGTTCATGCAGGACGTGTTCGGGCTCCGCCTGGCCGGGGTGCTACCGGATACCATCAATGGCGTCGACGTGAGCCTGCGCGGCGGGCACCCCATCACCGACGGACTGCCGGACGGCTACGCGTTCAACGTGGGGCGGGCCCCGGGGGTCACGCTGGCCGTGCCGCTGCGCAACGAGTCGCTCGGGTCGACCAAGAATTATTCGGGGCAGCTGCTCTCCGAAGATCCTACGCTGTTCGCGCATGGCCGTTTTGGCGCCGGCGAGTTCGTATGGATGGGCTTTACCGGGCGCGATGTCTCCCGCATACCGGACTCCCAGCAGGTCTTCCAGGCCCTGATGATCAATGCGATGGCGTGCCTCACCCGCACGCCGGCGGTGGCCATCCGGCCGTGGCCGCGCGGCGCGAAGTCGGCCTTCGTGCTGGCCGTCCTGCCCGAGATCGGTCATCAGCCCTATCAGTTTCTGACCGTGATGGACGTGCTCATGGAGGCGCTGCGCGCCGAGCAGGCGCCGGCGACGTTTTTCCTCACCACCGACGAAACCATCTTCTATCCCCAACTCGTCCGCCAGATGGGCGAGGAGGGCGAAGTGGCGCTGTCGGCCGACACCGACGAACTCCTGGCCGGCCAGCCGCCGGCGTTGCAGCGCCAGCGCCTCGAACACGCGATGGCCGCGTTCGAAGCACAAACCGGCCAGCGGCCGGCGGGGCTCTACGCGCCGGGCGGACTCTATGATGTCGAGACCCTCAAAACGGCGCACGAACTCGGCCTCTCCTATGTCCTCGACGCGACCCCCGGCTTCCGGGTCCCCACCTTCGTGCGGTGGGAGCGCGAACTCGATTACCGCGATTCGCTCCTCCTGGGCGGGACGCCGCCCCGCGACGTCGTCCGGTTCTATCCGAGCGAGTTGACCAACCCGGCGTACTGGGGCAGCCAGTCGTCTCCCAACGCCATGATCGTTCGGATGGCCTCGGCGCTGAAGGGCGACCTCGACCGCATCGAGACGAGCGGCGGCCTCTTCCTCTACGCGTTCGAACCCGGCATCCAGGCGCTCACCAAGCGCCGCGCCGATGTGATCGAGGCGCTGGCCCGGCATGCCCGTCTGCGCGGCAGCTGGATGACGACGCTCGGGGAAGTCGGAGCCTGGTGGAAACAGCGCGACAACCTCTCGGTGCGCCTGCAGGCCGACCGGCGCGATGAGGCGTTCGATGTCGTGCTGCAAAATGACGGCCCCGAAGCCGTCCGCGCCGTGACGCTCGCCATGCAGCTGTACGACCGCTCGGAGACCGTGCTCGACGTCGCCGGCGCCGACTGGCGCCTTGACGAGGCCTCGAACGCGCTCATCCTCGTCGTCGATACGGCGCGCCCGGGCGAGACCGTCATATCCGTCCGCCTCGCGCCCCGTCCCGAATCCCTCTCCTCCGCGATAGGCCGCTAGCGAAAGACCCGTTCCCGATCCAGGAAAGCCACCAGATCGGATACGCCGAGCGGCGTCTGTTCGTAGCGAAACCCTTCGCCGTGCGTCGCCCCGATGCTGTAGCCGAAGGTCTGGGCCCGCGCCTCGATGAACCGGAAAAACATCGGATTGGATACGAACGTCTGCGGCTCGTCGGCCGCCGGCGTGTAGTCCGGATTCGCGATCTGCGACCGGAAGGCCAGCAGCGCGCGCGTACGCTGTTCCCAGACGTCCCCCACATCGACCACCAGCGTCGGTTCGAACGGCGTCGTCTGCATGTACTGGAGGATGTGGTGGGGGCGCCACGGCTCCTGCGGACTTCCGTCGTGCTCCACCGTTTCCACTTTGCGCAGCCCGCTGTAGAAGATGGCCGACATCGCCAGGCGGTGCGCCGCCCCGTGATCGGGGTGACGATCCACCGCGGCATTCACCAGGACGATATGCGGCCGGTACCGGCGCAGGGTTTCGATCACGCGTCCCTGGTTGCGTTTCGAGTTCTCGATGTCGCCGTCGGGCAGACCCAGGTTTTCGCGGGCCGCCAGCCCCATGATCCGGCCGGCTTCCGCCGCCTCTTCGAGCCGGCCTTCCGGCGTGCCCCGGCTGCCCAGTTCGCCGCGCGTGAAGTCGACGATGCCGACGCGGTAGCCGGCGTTGGCCAGCTTGCACAGGGTGCCGCCGGCGGAGAGTTCGACATCGTCGGGGTGGGCGGCGAACGCGAGGAGGTGGAGTGGAGTTGGCATCGGAAGAGGTGGCAGGTTATACGTAGCAGGGCTCCAGGAGCGTAGCTCCGGGACGCCTGTCCCAACCGTGCGAAGATACGGTCCGTGTCGTCTGGCCCCAATCGCTTGCCCGCACACGGCCGGTCTGTTATGTTACTAAGTTGTAACTGTGTGTGAAAACTATAATTCTATATCGAAACATTAGGTCCTGCCGGCGTACAAAGAACAAGACCGCGCGTCCGGCGCAACCGACATTCACGAAAACCACTGGAGATACATCATGACTACGACCCAGATCGCCGAAGGCACCTTTGCCGTCGATGCCGCCCATTCTGAAATCGGTTTCCAGGTACGCCACCTCGGGATTTCGACCGTCAAGGGCTCGTTCGGAGCATTTGAAGCGACCGTCAAGGCGGACGGCGCCCTCACCTCCCTGACCACGAAAGCCACGATCCAGGTGGCTTCGGTCGATACGCGGAACACGGATCGCGACAATCACCTGCGTTCGGCGGACTTTTTCGATGCGGAGCATCACCCTGTGATGACTTTCGAGAGCACCGGCGTCGCCTCGAAGGGCGATTCCGAGTTCACGATGACGGGCAACCTCACCATCCGGGGCGTCACGAAGCCTATCGAGCTGAAGGGTGAGTTTCTCGGTGGGGCCAAGGACCCCTGGGGCAACGAAAAGATCGCCTTCTCGGCGGTCGGCAAGATCAACCGGACCGACTACGGTCTGAACTGGAATGCGGTGCTTGAGGCCGGCGGGTTGCTGGTGAGCGAAGAAGTCAAGATCGTGCTTGAGATCCAGGCGGTGAAGCAGGCCTGAAACAGCTTTGACCTGAAGGGTAAAAGCCGGCCTCCATCAAGGGGGCCGGCTTTTTTGTCTTTAATGCGGGAAGCGATGCGCGGCTAGCGCTCGCCAGCTCACCCCACCACCAGGTTGACGATTTTCCCGGGCACGTAAATCTCCCGGCGCATCGTCTTGCCCTCGAGGTGTTTCGCGACGTTTTCCAGCGCGCGGGCGGCCGAGAGGATGGCGTCTTTCGACGCGTCGGCGGCGATCACGAGGGTGCCGCGGACTTTGCCGTTGACCTGGACGGCGATCTCCAGCGTGTCTTGCTGCAGGAAGCGTTCGTCATACGCCGGCCACGGCGCGTGCGCGAGCGACTCCGCGTGGCCGAACCGCTGCCACAATTCCTCGCACACGTGCGGCGCCATCGGGGCGAGCATCAGGACGAACGGCTCCGCGAGGGCGCGGGGGATCCGATCGAGCCCTTTGATCGCATTGTTCATTTCGATGAGGGCCGCGATGGCGGTGTTGAAACTCAGCCGCTCCATGTCGTCCGTCACGCGCTTGATCGTCTTGTGGAGGAGGCGCACATGCTCGTCGGTTGGTGCGTCGTCCACGACGAGCAGCCGGTCGGTATCCTCCTCGACAAAATTCCGCCAGATGCGCTGGAGGAAGCGGTTGACGCCGACGATGTCGCGCGTATTCCACGGCTTCGAGGCATCCAGTGGGCCGAGGTACATCTCGTACAGGCGGAGCGTGTCGCAGCCGTAGCTGTCGCACATGTCGTCCGGATTGACGGCATTCTTCAGGCTCTTGCCCATCTTGCCGTACTCCTGCGTCACCGGCTCGCCCTTGTAAAAGTAGCGGCGATTTGGCTGGTCCTGCACCTCGGTCGCCGGCCGGCCGTCCTGGTCCACGACATCGTCGGCCGCCACGGCGATCCCGCGGGCGTCCCGATAGGCGTAGGCCTGGATATAGCCCTGGTTGAAGAGCCGTCCAAACGGCTCGGGCGTCGAGACGTGGCCCAGGTCGAAGAGCACCTTGTGCCAGAACCGGGCGTAGAGCAGGTGCAGCACGGCGTGTTCGGCGCCGCCCACATAGAGGTCGATGCCCTTGCCGCCCATCCAGTAGCGCTCTTTGTCGGGGTCGACGAAGGCCGCCTCGTTTTCGGGGTCGATGAACCGGAGGTAGTACCAGCACGAGCCGGCCCATTGCGGCATCGTGTTCAGCTCGCGCTCGTAGCGGACGCCGTCGATGGTGACGTGGCGCCAGCTTTCGGGGGCGCGGCCGAGCGGCGGGCGCGGCGGAGCGTCCGGATCGTCGCTGGCCGTGGGGGAGAAGTCCTCCATTTCCGGCAGGCGCACCGGCAGTTCGGCGGCGTCGACCGGCCGGATTTCGCCGTTGGGGCCGTGCAGGATCGGAAACGGCTCGCCCCAGTAGCGCTGCCGGCTGAAGAGCCAGTCGCGCAACCGGTAGTTGATCGTGCCTTCGCCGTGGCCGTGCTCTTCGAGCCAGGCGGTCATCTTTCGTTTGGCCTCCTTCACCCCGAGGCCGTTCAGGAAGTCGCTGTTGATGGCCGGCCCGTCGCCCGTGAACGCCTCGTCGCCGAAGCCGTCGGGCGGCTGTACGGTTCGGATGATCGGCAGGTCGAAGGTTTTCGCAAAGGCCCAGTCGCGCTCATCCTGCGCCGGCACGGCCATGATGGCGCCGGTGCCGTAGCCCATCAACACATAATCGGCGATCCAGATCGGGATGCGCTGACCGTTGGCCGGGTTGATGGCGTAGGCGCCCGTGAAGGCGCCGGTTTTCTCCTTGCCCTCGGCCATGCGGTCGATCTCCGACCGGCTCTGCGCCCACGCCTTGTAGGCCGCGACGGCCTCGCGTTGCGCGGCCGTCGTCAGGGTATCGACGAGCGGATGCTCGGGCGCGAGCACCATATACGTGGCGCCGAACAGGGTGTCGGGCCGCGTCGTGAAGACCTTCAGCGCGTCCTCGTGTCCGTCGATCGGAAAAACGATGTGGGCGCCCTCGCTCCGGCCGATCCAGTTGCGCTGCATGATCTTGATGGCCTCGGGCCAATCGATCAGCTCCAGGTCGGATCCCAGGCGTTCGGCCATCGCCGTGATGCGCAGCATCCACTGCCGCAACGGGCGCTTGAAGACCGGGTAGTTGCCGCGTTCGCTGCGGCCCTCGTTGGTGACTTCCTCGTTGGCCAGCACGGTGCCGAGTTGCGGGCACCAGTTTACGGGCACTTCGGCCAGGAAGGCGAGGCGGTAGTTCGCCAGCACGGCCTCTTTACGGGCCGGCGTCAGCGTGATCCAAGTCTGTCCGCCCGCCGGCGACAGCCGGTTGTTTTCATCGATCGTCCAGGCGCCGGCCTCCAGCTTCTGCACCAGTTCGGCGATCGGGCGGGCACGCTGCGTTTCCTGGTCGACGTAGCTGTGGTACAGCTGCAGGAAAATCCACTGGGTCCAGCGGTAATAATCGACATCCGTCGTGGAAATGACGCGGTCCCAATCGTAACTCAGCCCCAGCCGCTTCAGCTGGCGGAGCATGTTGTCGATGTTATTCTGCGTCGTGATCTGGGGATGGACGCCATGCTCGACGGCGAACTGCTCGGCCGGCAGCCCGAAGGCATCGAACCCCATCGGATGCAGCACATTGACGCCCCGCATGCGCTTGTACCGCGCGAGGATGTCGGTCGCGATGTAGCCGAGCGGGTGGCCGACGTGGAGCCCGACCCCGGACGGATACGGAAACATATCCAGCACGTAATACTTCGGCCTGGAGGGGTCGACCTGGTCGGGTGTGCGGAAGGTCTTCGCTCCTTCCCACACGCGCTGCCATTTCTGTTCGATTTCGGCGAAGGGATAACCAGCCATGACGGTACGTAAGAACTGCGGTAAAACGTATGCAGAAAGGCAAAACAACGATGGCAGGGCTGAAAAGGTTCAAGGTTTGACGTTCATGGTTTAAAGTTCGAAATGACGCACCGGCTCCGGAAAAAACTTCCTCAAACCTTGAACCTGAATCCTTGAAACTCCGTTGGGAACTGCGCCGGCAAACGGCCGTAGCCCAAACGATCTATAGCCCATCTGCAGTATGACCGCTCCGTCGTCCACGACGCTCTTTAACCCCCTCATCGAACACGCCATCGAACTGGCCGCGCAGTGGCACGACGGCACCTACCGCAAGGGGCGGTGGCGCGATGCGCCTTTCGACGTGCCCGACGGCGCCATGCTCCGCGTCCCTGTGATGGCCCATGTCACCGCCGTGGCGATGACGATCCTGCGCGCCGGATGGGAGGACGCGGTCGTCGCGGCGGCATTTCTCCACGATGTGCTGGAGGATGCGAACCAGTACGACCATTACCTGCGGCTCGCGCACCTCGAACAGATCGTCGGCGAGGAGGTGGCGCGGATCGTGCTGGAGGTGACGGAGGAAAAATTCGACGAAGCCGGCAAGCACCGGACGTGGCGGCAGCGGAAAGAGGATTATATAGCCGGCATCCGCACGCATTCCATCGGCGCGGCGGCGATCAGCCTGGCGGACAAGCAGCACAACCTCTGGAATATCAACCAGAGCCTGGAACGTGGCATCGACGTGTATGCCAACAACACGAATCGCCGCGGCCTCTCGTCCGGCCCCGAAGCGCAGCACTGGTTCCACCTCTCCGTGCTCGAAGCCACCCGCGGCCATCTCGACGACCGCCTCGCCCCCATGCGCGACGGCCTGCGCTACGAGATCTCCCGATTCGAGGTCCTCAGCGGATTGGGGGGAAAAGGGTTTAAGGTTTGAGGTTCAAGGTTCAAGGATGGAGCGGTCTGCATGACGCAACAAAACATCCCTTGAACCTGGATCCTTAAACCTTAAACCCCTTACCCCATCCGTGTGTGCTCGACCATGATGCACCGGTTAGGGATGTATACGAGGCCGGCGTCGGTGGCCAGTTTTTCGGCTTCCTGGCTTGAGACCCCGATCTGCGTCCAGATGGCCGGCCGTTCGCCCGTGCCGGCGATCCGTTCCAGCGTTTCGCGGACGACATCGGCGGTATATTTGGGGCGGCGGAAGATGTTGACGATATCGATGCCGGCGTCCCCGGGCACGCTGGCGAGGTCGGGATAGCAGGTGCGGCCCTCGATCGTGTCGCAATTCGGGTTGATCGGAATCACGTTGTAGCCGGCTTCGATGAGATAGCGCCCGATCGCATAGCTGGTGCGGGACGGCGTGGGCGACATGCCCACGACGGCGATGGTGCGGGCGGATTCGAGGAGTTCGGTCAGCGTAGGCAAGGAATTCCCGGGAATAGTGGTGATCTTGCGAGGTCTAATGTAGCAAACTAGCCCAGTTACGTTCCCATCACGCCATCGTTCGAGAGGTCCCCATGCCGCGCTCCCTTCGCATCCCGTTGTTTTTCCTGCTGCTCGCCTTCGCCCCTGCCGCGGCCTATGCCTGCTCCTGCGTCATGCCGGGGACGCCGGCTGCCGAGCGCAACCAGGCCGCCGCCGTGTTTTCCGGCCGCGTCCGCAGCATCGTGGAGATCGACGATCGGCTGATCGTGCGCATCGACGTCGACAAAAGCTGGAAAGGCATCAGCGACGGGGAGGTGGTGGTGACGACGGCCACCAACAGCGCGGCGTGCGGCTACGGGTTCGAGAAAGGGAAGTCCTACCTGATTTACGCGCACGCCTTCGACGGCGCAGGCCTCAGCGTCAATCTCTGCTCGCGTACGCAGCGCCTCGAGGAGGCCGATGCCGATATCGTGGCGCTGGGCGCCGGGGACGAAGTGCCCGGCATCGGACGTTGCGGCGGGCCGGACAATATCGCGGCGCTGCAGGGGCTTTTCCTGGTGATGCTGGCGCTGCCGTTCTCCGCGCGCGCCGGCAGACGTCAGGTGTCGAGCACGTGATGCTCCCAGGTGTCGAGGGGAAGCCGGTCCATCAGCCGCACAAAAAAATCCAGCCCGTATTCGTTCAGTAGATGCAGCGGGGAAAGCGCCCGCTCCTGGGGTTTTCCGTGCGGAAAGAGGTGGGCGGCGATGCGTTCGATGCGCTGCCGGTCGATGTCCATGTTCCTTTTCTGGCCGCGCACCATGCGGTCGTGCAGCCGGCTCATGGTGCGATGGATCCGCACGCGCGATGACTCGGCGGAGCGTTCGAGCGTGGCATCGATCTCGCCGGCTTCCTTCTTCAGCGCGTCGAGATGCGCATCGAAGGCCTCCATCGCCCGGGCATACGCGGCTTCGTAGGATGCCGGCATGCGGCTGGCGGCGGTCTCCTTGAGCAGTTTCTCCGCGCCGCGGGCATAGTCGGGCAGGGCGAACGGGTACTGATCGAGGTGCTTCCGGACGGCCGGCTCCAGCAGGGATACGCTTACACGCGGATAGATGATGGGCATCGGCACCTCCGCCCAGTCATACACGCCGCGGTATTGCGCGAAATAGGCGGTTTCGCCCGGGCCGGCGACATAGGCGACGGTCGGAAAAAGCAGATCCTGGAGGATCGGACGCAGGACGACGTTCGGGCTGAAGCGCTCCGGCGTCTCACGGATGGTGCGGATCAGCTCCGCCTCGGACCACTCGTGTGTCGTCCCCCGCAACCGAAACCGGCCGCCCTCTGCGTCGACGGGGAGCCGTCCTTCTGGATCCATCACGAACAGATTGGTCGGCTGCGTCGTCACCTGGGCATGGTAGCCCGCCGCGATCAGGGCCTCGCTGGCGGCCGCGAGGCGCGCGTTGGAGCCGGCGCAGTCCCGGGCCTCGCGCTCGAAGAGCGGCGCCGCCAGGCGCTTCATCGCCGGGTCGTCGATCGAGGCGATGATGAGGCCGGTGCCGGGCAGCAGGTGCCGGAGCACGCGGGCGAAGGCGTCTTCCATCGGTACACCCGGCCGGTAGGCATCGCGCAGCAGCGCGAGCAGGTCCGGCGTCACGTCCGTTCGGGGCAGCGCGTCGCCGACGCGCGCGATGAGGTCGTCGATCGCCGGCGCGACAGGAAGTCGGCCGACCGGCCCCGCATTGACGGCGCCCGCGGCCAGGGGCGGTTCGGGGTACGTTACGTCGGACAGGTCGCTGCCGTTGAGCAGCGTCAGGGAGGCGATTTCTTCGAAATCGTGGTCCTCGCCGGCGAGCCAGAAGACCGGCACGACGGGATGCCCGGAGGTGTCGGACAGGTGCCGGGCCAGCTGGATCGTCGTCAGCGTCTTGTAGATCGTATACAGCGGACTGACGAAGAGGCCGAGTTGCTGGCCGGTGATGACGGCGCCGGCGCGAGGCGATCGCAGGGTTTCGAGGGACTGGCGCGTGGCCTCATCGACGCCCCAGCGCGCCTGTTGCGCCGTCAGCGCGTCGACGAGCGCATCCCGGTCGCGGTCCACCGCCAGGGTTCGCCGCAGCGCGGCCCGGAGGTCGTCGGGGTTGCGGAAGTCGCCGTTATAGAACCCGGCTACTCGCCCGTAACGGGTACAGTAGTCGGCAAAAAGGGGCGAAGAGGACAGGGCGGCGTAGGGTATGGACGAAACGTGTTGATAGACCGTATTGGGGTGCATATCGATGTCGATCCGGGCCGGGTGCGCTGGGGGGGGGCGCAGGTGGGTGAGGAGGCTTCGGCCACCCCGGGATCGCCTACACACGTGGGCGAGGGTCAGTTCTGCGTTTGTTCGCCGCGGGTGCGCTCGATTTCGTCCCGCAATTTGGCCGCCAGTTCGTAGTTCTCGTCGCTGATCGCCTTCTCCAGCTGGTCTTCCATCTGCTTGAGCTTGGAGACCGGGCGGGGCGCCTTTTCCTCGACTTCAGGTTTGGGAAGGGCGGAAACACCTTCCTCCTCGGTCGGGATGCCGGCTTCTTCCAGCACGGCCGGCGCGACGTAGATCGGGGCGCCGACGCGCACGGCCAGGGCGACGGCGTCGCTCGGGCGCGAGTCCAGCTGGCTCTCGTCGCCGCCGTGTACGAAGCGGATCTTGGCGAAAAACGTCCCTTCGCGCAACTCGTCGATGACCACGTCCAGAATTTCGGCGCCCACCGTCTCGAACAGATCACGCAGCAAATCGTGCGTCATCGGGCGAGGCGGCTGGATGTTCTCGAGTTCCAGAGCAATGGCTTGCGCCTCAAAAGCGCCAATGATGATCGGCAGGCGGCGATTTCCTTCAATCTCTCCTAGCACGAGCGCGTACGCGCCGCCGCTGGACGGGCTGGTTGAGAGTCCAACGATGTCTACCTGAATAAATTCCATTGACTCTTACGCTTGCATCGACGATGCTGAAAAAATACGGGAAAAGGAAAGGCCCGAAGCACGTGCCAACGCCGGCCTCATCAAGCCGATGACGCGAGCGTATGCAATGACCTTTCCAACGCGCTCAAGAACGCCTTGTTCTCTTCTGGAAGACCGGCACTGACACGAAGATAACCCTGTAATTCCGGATATCCGCTCATATCGCGGACAAGAATTCCGGACGCGGCCAGTTGCTTCATGACGTCCCGTCCACCCCGCTCTGTTTTGAAGAGGACAAAATTTGCCTGACTCGGAACGACGTGAACGCCGGGCATGGCGGCGAGGGCTCTCGTTATATCCCCACACGCCTTTTTCATCGCCGCAACGCGTTCCGCAAGCAACGCGGGCGCTTCAAGCAAAGCCAGTGCCACGGATTCGGAGAGCCTGTCGATCATGAACGGCAGGCGCGCCTTCAGCAACTCCTGGATGATGGCGGGATGCGCCATGAGGTAGCCGATGCGCAGGCCGGCGAGCCCGAACGCCTTCGAGAGCGTGCGCACCAGGATCAGGTGCGGATATCGGTCGAGGAGGGTCTGCGCGCTCGTCTCTTCGGTAAATTCGACATAGGCCTCGTCGACCACGACGAACCCGAAATCGGCCGCCGCGTCCACGATGGGTTCGATTTCGGAGAGCGGCATCGAGAGCCCGGTCGGGTTGTTCGGCGTCGTGAGGATGGTCAGCGATGGGCGATGCGTCTGCACGGCGTCGAGCAGGGCCGCGGCGTCGAAGCGCAGGTCGGGGAGCGGCGGCACCTGGATCGGCCGGCCTTCAAACAGGCGAACGACCGAGGTGTACAGGGAGAACATGGGCGCCGGCAGGACGACCGGCCGGCCCGGCTCGATCAGCGCGAGCCCGAGCGTGTGCGTCAGTTCGTTGCTGCCGTTTCCGATCAGGATGCCCGCCGGGTCGTGCCCGGTATGCGCGCCGATGGCTTCCTGGAGCCGGTTCGGCTGCTCGGTGGGGTACCGGTTGAACGGGACCTCGAAGAAGGCCTTGATCAGCTTTTCCTTGAGTTCCGCGGGAAGATCCGCCGGATTCTCGTTCTGGTTGAGCTTGATGTGGATCTCGCCCGGATCGCGCGCGACGATATAGGGCTTTTCATGCCGGACGGACGGCCGAATCCGGTTGATTGCGCGGTCCAGTGGCGCTTCCTGCTTCATCTCCATGCACCGAGCCGTCGGGGGCTCATCAAAAAGGAATGGGGTGGGGCACTAAACGAACGATGGGCCGGCGTGATCCGGCCCCGTGCCCGCGGGGCGTGTCAGTCGCCGGATTCGCGGTCGAGCCGGACCTGGACGGCGAGCGCGTGGGCCGTCAGTTCTTCTTCGCGGGCGAAGCGGACGATGCGAGGGCCGGTGGCGGCAAGACGTTCCCGGGTGTAGGAGACGATGGATTGCTTGCGCACGAAGTCGTCGACGCCGAGCGCGGAGGCGTACCGGGCGGTGCCGCCCGTGGGAAGCACGTGGTTCGTGCCGGCGAAATAGTCGCCGACGGGCTCGGTGGAATACGGGCCGAGGAAGACGGCGCCGGCGTGGCGGATGCGCGGCAACAGGGCCCAGGGGTCGAGGACGAGCAGTTCGAGGTGCTCGGGAGCCAGTTCGTTGACCATCGAAACGGCCTGGTCCATCGTTTCGGTGACGACCAGGGCGCCGAAGTCGGCCAGCGAAGGCTCGATGATGGCGCGGCGCGAAAGCCGAGGCACCATCCGTTCGATCTGGTCGCGGACGTTGCGCGCCAGGGCTTCGGAGGGGGTGACCAGGATGGCCGAGGCGCGCTCGTCGTGCTCGGCCTGCGAGAGCAGGTCGGCCGCGACGAATTCCGGGTCGGCCGCGGCGTCGGCGAGCACCACGATCTCGCTGGGGCCGGCGATGGAGTCGATCGCGACCCGGCCGTACACCTGTTTTTTTGCCGCGGCGACGTACGCATTGCCCGGGCCGACGATCTTGTCGACGCGGGGGATGGTGTCGGTTCCGTAGGCGAGGCCGGCGATGGCCTGGGCGCCGCCCACGCTGTAAATGCGTTCGAGCCCCAGGAGCTGGGCCGTGGCGAGCACCGACGCGTGGGGCAATCCGTTGGGCCCGGGAGGGGAGACGAGGTGGATTTCGGGGACGCCGGCGACCTGCGCCGGGATCGCGTTCATCAGCAGGCTCGAAGGGTAAAACGCCTTGCCGCCGGGGACGTAGAGACCGACGCGTTCCAGCGGGAGCACGCGTTGCCCCAGGATGACCCCGTCGCCCTCTTCCATGAACCAGGATTGCCGGCGCTGCCCTTCATGAAAGCGGCGGATGTTGCCGGCGGCTTCGGAGAGGATATCGAGAAAGGCCGGATCCAGGTTCCGGTACGCGGCCTGCCGGTCTTCGTCGCTGACGCGCAGCGCGGCCGGCCTCACTCCGTCGAATTGCTCGGTAAAATCCGCAAGCGCCCGGTCCCCTTCGGATCGAACCCGATCCAGAATGACACGAACGGAGGCGTCAACCTCCGGACTGAAGGCTGCCTGTCGGTTCAGGATCGCATGGAGACGCGTATCCCGCTCCGAATACGTTACGATGGGTATCACGGGTTGGCTTCGCTGGCGCGCGCGGGGCGCGAGGGTTCATGAGGTCGGGAGCATGGATTAAGGCCTCCATCCCCCGATCGTGTTCCCGCCAGATTGCAACGAGCCGGCGCGCGCCCGTGGCCGATGCGTTGCAACGTCGAATACGGCCTTAGGCCGTGTCTGAACGGATTTTCAGACAGAACCTTGGCCGTGTCTGAAAAATGGTTCGGGTTGTCCCCGAGTACCCCAAAAACCTTCAAAACAGCGTTGGATCCTGAATCACGTTCAGGATACGTTTCTGTCTGAACGGTTTTTCAGACAGAACCTAGTAGTCTTCGTTGTCGTGATACTCGTCTTCGTCCTCTTGCGGGACGATGGTCAGCTCGGGCAGGCCCCGGAACTCGTACCCGGGCAGGCACTCATCCTTGATGTGCTGAACCACTTCGTGCATCGCAGAAAGGAATTTGCCAAAGTCCTCCTTGTACAGGAAGATCTTGTGCTTCTCGTACCGCGTTTCGTCGATCCGCTTGCTCTCCGTGATCGTCAAAAAGAAGTCTTCACCGGAACGCGTCGTTTTTACGTCGAAGAAGTAGGTACGTTTGCCAGCAGGCACTCGCTTCGAATAGACCTCATCACGGTAGCGGCCAGAGGACCGCGACCGATCCCGACCTTCGTAATAGTCGTCGTCCGAATACTCATCGCGCTCGCCGTACGATCGGTTTGGATTCTCCCGTTCGTAACTCATCGATAACCTCCCCTCGCCCATTAACCAGGCTTTGATGAAACAACCGCAACGTCAAGAATGGAGACAGTTCGTCGGACTGCTTATGGAGCAAATTTCACTCCCTAATATCTGAACCAATTCAGCAAAATACAATCCATTCTTCACTCTCCGTTCGAAACTCTTCGATCATGACGCGAGGGCAAGGGGCGGATAGGTCCGGGCGGTGGGCGCGTCCCGTACGCCTTCAGGCGTCCGTGGCGTCGCGCAGGATGGAGCGGACGAGTTGCTCGGCGTGGTCGCGGATGCGCCGGCCGACCTCGAGCACGTCCTCGTGGCGCAGCGGCGCGTGATGCATGCCCGTGGCCAGATTGGTGATGGCCGAGATCCCGAGCACCGGCATGCCCAGGTGCCGGGCCTGGATCACTTCGGGCACCGTGCTCATCCCCACGGCGTCGGCGCCGAGCTGGCGATAGCAGCGGATTTCGGCCTTCGTTTCGTAACATGGGCCGCGTGTCCAGAGGTAGACGCCGCGGCGGGTCTGGATGCCCGCGCGGAGCGCGACGGCTTCGGCCCGGCCGAGCCAGCCGGCGTCGTAGACGTCCGACATGTCCGGAAAGCGGGGCCCTTCGTCGCCGTTCGGGCCGACGAGCGGGTTGGCGAAGGCGAAGTTTATATGGTCGGAGATGAACATCAGATCGCCCTCGCGGAAGGTCCGGTTGATCCCGCCGGCCGCGTTGGTCACCAGCAGCCTCCGCGCCCCGAGCGCGTGGACGAGCCGGATCGGAAAGACGACCTGCTGGACGGTGATGCCCTCGTAGAGATGGACCCGTCCCTGGATGCAGACCACGCGGCGCCCTTCGAGTTCGCCGAACACCAGGCGCCCCTCGTGCCCCGGGGCCGTCGATGCCGGATAGTGCGGCAACGACCGGTCATCACCACCGGATCCGGATGGCCTCGGCCAGGCTGCCGAGCCCGGAGCCGAGGACGAGCGCAAGTTCAGGCGCGTCTCCAGGCGCTCAGGATGGCGTCCTGCTGCACCGGGTGCGACGGGGCGTGGAGGTCAGCCGGCATGAAGCGTTCCCGAGGCATGTGTGATTCAGGGCGGAAGCCCGGGGTCGATCCATCGCAGAATGACGACGGTCATGTCGTCGGCGCGGCCCGTGGCGCGGAGAACCGGTGAGGTGGTGCACGATGTGGTCCAGGATCTCGGCAGCGGCGCCGGCAAACTCGGCGACGGTGCGCAGCAGGCGCTCAGGCCCGAACTGCTGATGTTCGGCGTTGACCGACTCGTACGGCGTCACGTGTAGAACGCGAGGATCTCCGGGCGGTGAGGAGGTCCGTTTCCTGGATCGCCTGTCGAAGACGACGGGCCCGCCGTAGAGCGATCGCCATCCGCCGGGGCGGACGTATTCGGCCCGGGAGTTCGTTCATGCGCCGCGCGATGATCGGATCGGTGCCGGGCGAACGAGGTGAACGGTACCGCTCGGGTGTCCAGGATGCCGTAGATCATGGAATGAACATGCCGCGCGGCGCGTTCTCGCAAAACAGGGCGTTCACCTTGCTCGCGTCCGCCGGCGAAGGCACTTCTTCCGGCAGAGCGCGCGCAGGAATCCTTGGTGAGCGTCATGAAAAGCACCGCCTGAATCCCCTTGCCCACTCACATCGCCGCCGACGACGAGGGCGAGGCGGTGTTCGTCGATGCGGATGAAATCGTAATAATCCTCCCTTCCTGGGCGGGGATGCAGAAACGCCGCGATATCGACCCCGGGCATGCGCGGCATCTCGATGGGCGGGCGGCCTGCGCGTGCGTTTTCGAGTTCGCCGCGCAGGCGCTCCTGCTGCGCCAGCTCCTGGATGTAGGCGGGGCGGTAAAAGGTATCGGGCGGCGAGGTGCGCCGGCTGATCAACCCCACGAAACCCAGTAACCCCACCCCTCCGATGCAGGCCAGCGTCGCGATGGATTCGGCGATGTCCGGCGCGCCGGCCGGCAGCCACCCGGGCGCCGTGTCCCAGAGCATGCCATACGCCATCAGCCCGACGAAACAGGCCACAAAATCGTATTGCCAGAACGTGAATGCGACGACCAGGGCGATCAGGGCCGAGGGCACGAGCGTGAGCGCATCCGGCCATAGCTTGTACGGGCTCAGGTTCGTCAGCGTCAGCAGGATGGGCATGGCGATGAAAAAAACGCGCTTCGAGGGGAAGCGGCGCATCACCTCCGAGCCGACGCCGAGCAGCACGGTGAGGAGCAGGAGCTGGGTCGACCAGCCCCGAACCCCGATATACAGGCCGGTCGCAAACAGGCTGTTCTCGCGGAGGAAATCCGTATCCCCGCTTTCGGTCAAGGTCGGGACACCCGGCAGGAGACCGAGGAGAGCGACGAGGAGCCCCAGAATGATGCCGGCGACGCCAAGCCCGCGCAGGAGCGACAGGCCGGTCGGGACGTTGTAGAAGTTAACATTGCGCGCGTAGGTGAGCGCCTGCAGCTTTTCGGGCCAGGTCATCCGGGCCAGCGAATCGGTGGCGCTGGAGACGATGAACGTCATGAACCCCCCGATCGAGCCGGCGAGCAGCGTGGTCCCAATCCAGATGAAGGTCACCGACCACGAGTCGTCATCCGCGGTGATCATGTCTTTGCCCATGCTGACAAAGACGATCGTCGCCAGAAACACGCCGCCGAGCAAGGCATCCTGAAGCGCCGATTTTACGTCGATGAGTCGCGCGCTGAGCCGGCGGAAAAACAGGACCAGCACAAAAATGCCGATCGAAATCAAGAGCAGAAGGGACACCAGTTCCGTCGACAGGGAGAACGAATAATCATCCTCCCGCGCCGACGCCGGCGTCGGCGGCGCGTAGGCGATTTCGGCGCCGAGCAGGAGGCCTCCGGCCGTCATTGACAGATCGGCCTTCATCGGCAGACCGGTCGTGGGATCCGTTCCCTTGAAGGCTACGACGGCGGAAGCGCGCTCCGGCTCGTAGGCGAACTGGATGGCTCGCGACCGGGCGATGTGACGCGGCAGGGGCAGCGGCGCGGCGCCGTCGTTTCGCGTGTGGAGGGTATCCACCACAAAGCCGTACGCCGGCGGCACGAGCTGGTTGAGATGGATGCGGGCGAGGCGGACGGCGTCGCCCTGCTGGAGCGGGGTCAACCGGAGCGGGCCGCGCTCGTTGCCGGCGGGGCGTTCCCCGGGCGGCGTGTCGCGAGGCGGATTGCCGGGCCGGTCGAGCGAATCCCGGAGGTTGAAGAGGAGGGCGCCCAGCAGCGTGGAATCCGGCAGGCTGGCGAGCCTCTGGAACAGGGTGGCCGTGCGTCCCGTGTCGGGAATCGCCTGAAACAGCACGTTCCGGTTGACGGCCTGGAAGACGCGGTTCGAGACGGAGCTGTTGAACCACCAGACGTGCCCCCGGTCGTCGAGGCGCATCTCGAACCACTCCGTCGCGTTCGATTCGCCGATCCGGATGTTGCCCTGTCCTTCGACGGTCGGGGCGGGCAACTCCGCCCGAACGAACCAGTGAAACGCCGGCAGGACGGCGCCGGCGCGGACCGTTTCCAGGGCGCGTTGCCGCCCCATCGCTTTTTGCAGGGTGTCCAGGACCGCCGGATCCCGCCGCGGATGGACATACCACGTCAGGCCCTCCGTCTCATACCCCTGATCGATGAGGAAGCGGGTGGCGGATTCGATGAGTTCGGATTCCGGGCGCGTGAATACGGCCGCGCCATCCGTCGCGACGCGGGGCATAAGCAGGGCGAAGGCTGCATAACCCGCGAGGCCGAGCAAAAAGACGATGCCGTCGATGCGTCGTATGTGCTGGCTCAACGTCGTCATCACGCGGTACGCAGGATGCTGTAGTTCTTGGCGCTCCACAGCACCTGCTCGATGGTCACCAGGACGGCGGTCGTGATGGGCAGGGCGAGGAGCATGCCGACGATGCCGCTCAGCTGGGCGCCGATCAGCACCACGAAAAGGATGACGAGCGGATGGGTACGTACGGCGCGCGAAAAGATGAACGGCTGGAACAGCACGTTATCGATGATCTGGGTCGCTCCCATCGCTACGAGCAGGCCCGGGACGAGCGAAAAATCGCCGGTCTGGCCGATGGCCATCAGGGTGCCGGCGAAGAAGCCCACGATGGGCCCGAAATACGGGATCGTGTTGGCGATGCCCGTGAAGAGGCCGAGGATGAGGGCGTACCGAAGATCGGTGAAGAGGAGGGCGATCGTCGCGGTGGTCGACACCGCCAGCACCTGCACGAGGAGCCCGCTGATGTAGCGCCCGATGCGCGTCTGCACCTTGTCGAGCAGGCCCAGGCTGATTTCGAAGAACCGGTTCGGGACATGCTGGACGAGGCGTTTGCGGAGCAACAGTTCGTCCTTCAGCAGGAAAAAGGCGACAATGGGCACGATCAGAATGCCGAAGAGCAAATCGGTGAAGACATCCACCATGAAGGTGATGACCGTCGCGAAGCCGCTTTCGGCGAACAGTTGCTGCGAGATGCGGCTGAAGCTGGCCTGGATGGTGCCTTCGGGCATGATCGGAAGGAAATTGCGCAACTGGGCCTCGAGCGCATTGGCCCAGGTGGTCACGGTGTCCGCCGTGATCTGTTGCGTCAGTTCGCCGACCTGGCTGGCCAGTACGGGCACCAGGGTGGAGAGCAGAATGCTCAACGCCGTAAAAACGAGCAGGAAGGTGAGCAGGATGGCCGGCGTCCGCCGGAGCCCGAAACGCTGGATGCGCTCGACGAGCGGCTGCGTCAGATACGCGACGACGAGACCGATTAGGAGGTAGACGATCAGGCCGGCGAACGACCAGATGAGGAACACGGTGACGGCGGTGAGCAGCGACCAGATGATGCCCCGGACGATGCGATCCGGCGTCAGGGAGGAGCGCCGGCGCGAGCCGACGGAAGGCAGCGAGAGCGGCGTGTCGAGATCGGGCGACGAGACGGCGGCCGGCTCGGTATGTTCGGGGCTGCTTTCGGCTTGCATGAACGAGGCGGAGCGTGTGGGCGGAAAGGCGGTCTACGCCGCGGGGGCGGTCATGATGGATGCGTGCAAGGCGTCTACCCCGGGAGATCGATCTGTGATCCCCGGGCGCCTCGTTTCGCCGGCGGGCCGGGCCGCCTCAGCCGACGCGCGCTTCGCGCAGCACCGTTTCCACCACGGGCGATATCGTATCGAAATCGAAACCGCGCCGCAACAGGAAATCGCTGAGCTTCTTGCGCCGCTTGCGTTCATCCGGCTCGCGTCGCAACCGGTTCAGCCGGCCGCGCGCCTGGGCGAGGGCCTGTTCCTCGAGCTCGTTCGAGGCCTCCAGCGGAGCGATCGCGGCTTCGATGAGCGCGGCCGCCACGCCCCGGCGTTGCAACTCGCGGCGCAACCGCATCGGTCCATACCCCTTGGCCTTCACCCGGCTGTCGACGTAGCGCCGGGCATAGTCGGCATCGTCGAGGTAGTTGAGGCTCTTGAGCCGCTCTATCGCGTGATCGACGACCTCGCCGGCGAAGTCGCGCTGCCGGAGCGCGTCGCGCACTTCGTGTTCCGTGCGGGCGCGGCGGGCGAGGTAGGCAATGGTAAAGCGCCGGGCCCGCAGCCGGGCGTCGTCC